>JAWVZW010000428.1:0-1599 GCA_033721975.1 Balneolaceae bacterium | reverse complement strand
TACCGTGACGGGACAGTCTGCTTTCAATACCTCACCCTATGTAATACGCCGTGGAGAATCACTCTGGTCCATTGCTGAAACGCGAATGGGCGACCCTTACCTCTGGCCGGCCATTTTCAATTTGAATACGGGAGTGACAACCAATCCAAACCGTATCCCCGCAAATGAAGAACTTTCCGTACCTTCCGTTAATGATCCTGATAATCTTGGAACGGATCAGCTAAGGGAAGTCGCGAGGGGCTATCTATCCGTCTATGACTGGGCGGCAGCCAATCAACCTGACAATGCCCGCTTTTATCTCTGGGCTGTCGGCGTCTATTCCGCCGACGTACTCGAACAGGCCGAAAACCGGGTATCACCTGAGGATTGGCAATTCGCGATCAATCGCTGAACAATCTTATCATCCAAATCAAAAGGAACTGTTATGATACGTCATATAGTAATGTGGAAACTCAAGGATAAAGCCGGCGGAGCCAGCAAAGAGAAGAATGCTGAAAAACTTAAGCTGATACTGGAAGGATTGAGGACCAACATTGATGAAATCAAGGCAGTGGAAGTGGGTATTCAGACCAACCCCGATGAAAAGGATGCGCTGGATGTAGTACTGATATGCGATTTTGAAACGGAACTCGATTTCAAGATGTACACCCGGAATCCCCATCACAAAAAAGCGATCGACTTTATTGATGAAGTGGCCGATCAGAGGGTATTCGTCGACTATAATGTGGATCTTTAGTGAGAAATAGGCGCTGCCGGTGTTTGTTGGTCAAGCACCGTACAGCTCTTCACAAACGATATCCACCGTCACATTTTCTGAATATTCCCTTATAAATAAATGAATCATTCCTCTGAAACCGGATCTGCCGAAACGCCGGACGAATCGGTGACCCGGTATTCCGGGTCTATTGAAAATGAGCTCATTGCAGCCGCCGGTCAGGCAGATAGAGATCCTGTAGTAGCCGTTCATTCCGTGCGGAAACTTTTGAAGAAGTACAGGGCTCTGCTTAAACTCGTAAAAGGCTGCAGTTCCGGTATTGACCCTGAACGTGCAAACCATTTTCTGAGGGACCTGGGCAGAAATTTTTCGCAACTGCGCGATGCACATGTCCGGTCAGAAACACTCAGCCTATTGGCAGCCACTAACCTGTTGCCATCCTGCCGGGACCTGATTTCAGAATTGTTGAAAGAGAATCAGCGCACGATCGATCAACTTGAACATAAAGTGATTGACGAAGATCAACATTTTGACACCCTGAAGGCTGATCTGACGTCTGACAATCCCGTGCAATCTTTCATTGAGTCTCTCAATACGGATTCAAAGTGTCTGATTGCCGGTCTCTCCGAGACCTATGCCAAATGCCACCGTCTCTATTTGGAATTACACAACCAAAAGAATGCGGAACTTTTGCACGAATGGAGAAAACGGATCAAAGATCTGCAGCATCAGCATGAGATGGTGTCGGCCTTGCTTCCATCCGATCTTTTCGCAGCCTCTGAAAACATAGATCCCCTTACCGAGCGGCTTGGCCGGGACCAGGACCTGAACAATCTGCGGCTATGGATTAATCAGGATGGAGTTTCGCAGAACCATTCTGTAAT
>JAWVZW010000427.1:0-1614 GCA_033721975.1 Balneolaceae bacterium | reverse complement strand
GGTATTAATACCCACAATTTCAGTCAGTGAGCTGCCGGGCTGATTGTGCATGCCGGTCATCAGTGCAGCCACTGTGATCAGCAGCTGAATAAAAGCCATCACAAAAAGAGTTAATGACATTCCGGTTGGCTGAAGGCTTGCAAAAGCTGATCCCAGAACTGCTACCAGCACGATACCAAAATAGTAGATGTTGATAGTGTTACTCTCTGAGCCGATAATGCCCACTGCGAGGTTGGACCATAAAAGAAAAAGAACGGACCCCACCAATATGGCAGAAGCGATCTTGTACAGGGTATTCCGCTTTCTGCTTTTCAGAAACAGCCAGGCCAGTCCTGAGAAAAACAGCATTGCACCGGCTATGACAAAGTCACTGGCAGTCCACTGTACGTCATTTGTGATCTGCATGGCAATGAACGGAATAGCGAGAAGGATGGCGGTGACTCCTGTCAGGTACAAAAGAGATTGGGTTGTGATGGTATTTTGATTCATAGTATTGGGTGTTTGTATTTAATTTAAACTTTGTATTACAAAGTGGATGGATAAAAAAAGTTAATTTTCTTTCAGGCTCCTGGAAGTCCGAACTCTGTTGAATGCAATCCAACCGATTCCCGATGCGATCATCAGAAGCGGAATGGCTCCGGGTTCGTCTTCAAAGAGTACCATATAAACCAACAGCACAAATCCGATTGCGGTGACGGACATTGCCATTATCGATTGTTTGTTCAGTTTCTTTCCTTGTTGCGAATTCATGGCAGTTTTTGAGAGTTGATGATTTGTTCCAGTACACGCAGGTGCTCATCAAAGGCTTTTTTTCCTTCGTTCGTCATGGAATAGCGTGTATTGGGTTTGTTGTCGATGAAGGATTTATTCACGTTTACAAACCCCTCCTGTTCAAGTTTCTTGATATGAGTTGCCAGATTGCCATCGGTGACGTCCAGAAACTCTTTAAGCGAGCTGAAGTCAAGAGAATCATTAACAGCCAAGGCTGACATGATTCCCAGCCTGACCCGGCTCTCAAATGCTTTATGTAAATCGTCGAATGATACCTTCACTGTTGATCACCGCTCGTACCTGAAATGGATATAAATACCATAGATAATATGTACTGCCCCGAATCCCATGACCCAAAAGAGCAGGCTGTATTGGATAAATAAAACTGAAGCGAGACCGAGTACGATTTGGATCAGTCCCATTCCCTTCACTTCCCAGAGGGTGAAGCTGCCGGCATTGTAGAGGGCCAGTCCGTAAAAGACCAGTGTCAACGGCACTGCAAGCCCGGTTAAACCGGCCTGGATAAGAAGGATTATCAATCCGCCGCCGGTAAGGAGCGGAATTCCCATATGGATCAGCATTCGGCGGGAAGTAGCATTCCAGGCAGATTCTCCCTTTTTATAAGCCTGTTTATAAGAAAACAGCATGGCCGTGCCGAGGGCAAGAACCAATATGCCCACTGCAAGGGTTACCACCTGCAACATATTGGGATGGCTGTATTCCAGCTCTGTCGGATAGAAATCAAGGTAGGAGTAAGCGCCCCATGCACCGGCAAGGGCATAGAGTCCGGCCATAATACCGGCCCATCCTGAAAGTGAAAGAAATTTGGATGACTTCTCCATC
>JAWVZW010000426.1:0-1632 GCA_033721975.1 Balneolaceae bacterium | reverse complement strand
CACACCACAACGACGTTTGTCATGGGGCTTTCAGGTTATGCAATTATTCAGCTGATGGCTGTCCTGCTGCTTTGATTCCAGGTCCTGTTTTGCAGGATTTACTTCATAATGAACCGCGGTCAACGATTAACTCTCAGTAAGTTTATGCCGCCCCTTTACCAATCACTCCTCGGCTTTGCCCTGAATTTCATCCCCAAATCGTTCGAGAAATTGTTTCATGTACTGTACCCTTTCCCGGGCTAGATAAGCACCGGTTTTCGTATTCATCATGTCGGGCAGTTTAAAAAGCTTGGCATAGAAATGGTCAAGGGTAAACGTTGAATCATCCGGCTCTCTGTTTATACAGAATGGATCAACCTTTTCATACATCATTCTTTCAAGCTTGCCGCCCACCGTAAAACATCTGGCAATTCCTACAGCTCCCAGCGCATCCAGCCGGTCGGCATCCTGAACGATCTCTGCCTCAGGGGTTTCAGGCCTGATACCTGCAGAAAAACTATGTGCATGGATGGCATGAGCTGTCCGGACGATCTTATCGCTATCAAAACCGATTTCCTTCAGGAATGAGCTTGCCTTCTTTGCAGCAAGTTCGGATGCCTGCCGGCGATACGGATCATTCTTGGGGATGATCACACAATCGTGAAGCCAGGCTGCTGCGAGGGTGATCTCTTCATCCGCTTTTTCATCTGCCAGAATCAGCTTTGCATTCTCCACTACTCGCTCTATGTGGGCCAGATCGTGTGCGGCATCCATATTCTTCACATCCGAGACAAGAAATCTTCTGCACTGTGCTTCCAGCTTTTGAGTGGACATAGCTTAGAAACGGTATCGTATTCCTGTTTCGAATGTATAGATCATGACTGATTGATCCGTAAAAGGAAAATCCTGGCTGCTGAGCTTTAGCTCTCCAAATAGCTCGAATCGATTCCTGAAAAGGTAATTTCCAATCAACCCGATGTACCGGCTATTAAGAAGCCTGTCATCCGGTGTGCCGTCAAGCAGCCTTCGCTCATCCGGAGAAAATCCAAAGCCTGCAATAAGTGATGCAAAGGCATCGGGGCTCGCAAAGTACCGTCGCGCAGTCACGTTCAGGGAGGAGGAAACACCCGAATCCTGAGGAGTAAAAAAAGGTCTCGCGATAAAGAGCCATTTACCGGCGTACTTGTTTACTGACCCGGTTAGAATGAAGACATTGTCTGTGCTGAATTTCAAAAAACGAATCCCGGCTGAAGCTTCAAAACCTCCGGGAATGACTCTGTAGAGTTCCGCACCTCCCCTGAACTCAGGAAAGAGGTCACCGCCCGACAAACCGAGATTAAAATAGCCGTACCAGGTTTCATTGAAAACGGGCCAGATATCCAGCTCACCCTGATAATCGGTCTGACCAAAACGGTTGCCGATATTGAGCCTCCCGATATAGGTGCTGTTTTTTGTGTAGCGCCTGTACTCCAGATACATTCTCTGCCAATCCTCAATATTCTCACCATACAAGTCGTAGCTAAAGCCGGCCGCCACCATATTTTCGAGTTCGCGGTACTGCTGATTTGATTCTTGCGACGATTGCGCCGTTATGAAAGACGGGCAGGCAATGAAAAGAGTGGCCAGGATGCCGATCCAATAAATTTTCACCTT
>JAWVZW010000425.1:0-1680 GCA_033721975.1 Balneolaceae bacterium | reverse complement strand
CCTTTTTTTGGAGTTTCATTCAGGATTCTGAAGCCTTCTTTCTTTAGCCGGTTTATTTCAGATTCGATATCCTCAACTTCAAATGCCACGTGATGTATTCCCTCACCGCGTTTTTCGATGTAGCTGTTGATTACTGAATCCGGAGACGTACCGCCCAGCAGTTCTATTTTGGATTCGCCGGTTTGAAAAAAAGCCGTATCCACTTTTTCACCTTCTACCACTTCCCGTTTGAAGCAGCTTGTATTGAGGATTTTTTCATAGGTTTTGATCGCGCTTTCCAGGTCCCGGACGGCAATGCCAACATGATCAATATGCATGGTAAGAAGGAATGTAGTTACAGTTCAATTTTTCTTGAGATGTATGGAATATAAACGGATAAGATGAATTGAATAGGTAAAAGAAGATCTGAATATGAATAAAAAAGCAAGATCCGGGTTTTCTATGGCTCTTTCGCTCATTAACTTGAAATATGGATCGAAACTACGCACGCATTGAGAAAGCGATTGGATATATCTCAAATCACTACAGGGAGCAGCCTGACCTTGAAGAGATATCACGCCACGTAAACCTGAGTCCCTATCACTTTCACAGGCTGTTCTCAGAATGGGCGGGGGTGAGCCCCAAGAAATTTTTGCAGCTGATAACGGTTGAGCACGCCAAAACTGTACTGCATCAGGGTTTTACCCTGGAACAGGCAACTCATGAAGTCGGCTTTAGTTCCTCCTCACGCCTTCACGACCATTTCGTTACAATTGAAGGAATGACGCCAGGAGAATACCGGGATGGGGGAGCCGGACTCGAGATATCCTACAGTGTCCATGAATCCCCGTTTGGCCAGGTAGTCATTGGATCCACTTCTCGGGGCATTTGTCTAATTCTGTTTCTGAAAGCAGATGAGAAATCAGACCCTCTGGTCCTGATTCGTGACCGGTTCCCGAATGCACAACTGAATTCGGAAGAAAAAGAACTTCACCGAAAAGCTGCGCAATTGTTGAATGGCAAAACCGGTATCGGGGGAAAATCAGAACCTCTGAAGCTCCATCTGAAGGGAACCCCATTCCAAATAACGATCTGGCGTGCGCTTCTGCAGGTTCCGCCGGGTTCACTGGCTACCTATTCGGATATTGCAAAGGCAGCTGGAAAACCGTCCGCTTCGCGAGCTGCCGGTTCCGCGATCGGACAGAATCCGGTAGCCTATCTGATACCTTGTCACCGGGTCATTCGATCAACCGGAGTGATTGGTCACTATCACTGGGGGAGTGCAAGGAAAACTGTAATGATCGGATTTGAGCAGTCCCAACTTGTGACAGATGATTAAAAGAGATAAATGACTGCGAGTGCTGCAGCTGCAGGTGCGGCCTGGATCCATAATATTCTTCGGTTTACGGTAAGAGCCCCGAAAACACCGGCCACGACTACGCAGCAAAGGAAGAATGTTACGATAGAGTATCCATCCGTACCGGACAGAACTCCCCACACAAGACCGGCAGCCAGGAAACCATTATATAGACCCTGATTCATAGCCAGTTTTTTGGATTCGATAGCAAACTCTTTAGTCGTTCCGAAAATTCTGCGTCCGGTCGGCTTTTCCCAGTAAATCATTTCCAGCACCATAAAGACCAGATGAAGGAGGGCAACAAGTGAAACCAATGAAATTTGGAGCAGGGTCATGGGTGTTGT
>JAWVZW010000424.1:0-1709 GCA_033721975.1 Balneolaceae bacterium | reverse complement strand
TGATTCAGTCGCCTTTTTCGTATATCCTTTTTTCACTTTCCCGAAGCGCCGGTCACGTTTTTGATAAGACGTAATGGCCTTATAAAGCTCTTCCCGCCTGAAATCAGGCCAATAGGTTTGTGTGATATAAAGCTCTGAATATGCAAGCTGCCAAAGCAAAAAGTTGGATATACGATATTCACCGCTCGTTCTGATAATCAGATCGGGGTCCGGTGTGGATGCAGTTGAGAGACGGTCACTGATCATTTGATCATCAATGCTGTCCGGATCTACAACGCCTTCTTTTACTTCTTTGGCCAGTTTTTTCACGGCTTCTGTGATATCCCATCGGCCGGAGTAGCTAAGTGCCAGGCACAATTCCAGGCGGTCATTGTCCTGCGTAAGCTCGGTTACTTCCTGAAGTTTGTCTCTGCAGCCACCCGGCAGGCGATCGATTTGCCCTATGGATACAAGACGGATATTGTTTCTGTGCAGGCGCTGGGCTTCATTCTTCAGAGAATGGACCAGCAACTTCATAAGACCATTTATTTCACTGGATGGCCGGTTCCAGTTTTCAGTTGAAAACGCATAGAGCGTCAGATGACTGACACCCAGCTGAGCACAGGCTTCTGTGATATCCCTTACGGATTCAACACCTTCTTTGTGCCCGAAAAGGCGAATATTGCCTTTATCCTGCGCCCATCTGCCGTTCCCGTCCATAATAATTGCAATATGCCTGGGAATGGAACCTGATGCTTTCACACGCTCCTGAAGGTTTTTATCCTCTTCAGTCTGTTTTTTATTTGTTAATGAAAGTGGTTCCGAAGCCATGAATGAATGGGTTTATTGCAGCTTTCAAAGTTAGCGTTTAATCGCTAAGCATTCAAACGCTATTTAGGATCCCGAATGTTTTAGATTGTGCTGCAGCTCAATCATTTCACAGGCTGACAACGCTGCCTCTGCGCCTTTATTTCCTTTATCAATACCAGCCCGTTCCACCGCCTGCTCCACGCTATCCGTAGTCAGGACCCCGAATGCGACCGGTTTTCCGGAAGTGAGATTCAGATCAGTTACTCCCCGGGTTACGGCATCGCAAACATAATCAAAGTGAGGTGTTCCGCCGCGAATCACTGCACCGATCGCAACAGCGGCATCCACATCAAGGTGATCCAGAGAGTATTTGCAGGCCAGTGGCAGTTCGAATGAACCCGGACAGCGTACCTGATGAATTTGATTGTCGGGGATACCCTTGCCCTTCAATGCTTCGACCGCTCCTTTGAGCATTTCGTCCGTAATAAAAGAGTTCCACCTGGCAGCTACCAATGCAATACTTATAGATGTCCAGTCGATGGGTTCATTTATTTGGTCTTCCGCCATGTTTCAGCTGTTTTGTTCTGATTTTCTTCGTTGTGCAAGTCGCTTCATCGACGCCAGATGTTTATCTCCCAAGGTAACAATCCCGAAATAGGGATCATATTCCGTTTTGCCTTTTCCATGAAAATCACTGCCGCCGGTTACCAGCAAATGTTTCGATTCAGCCATTTTGGTAAAATTTCTCTGGAGCTGATAGGTATGGCTCGGGTGGATGCATTCAATACCGTCAAGACCAAATCCCAGCAGTTCCCCGATCTCTTTTTCATTATACAAAGGACCCGGATGGGCAAGCGAAAGCACTCCATGCGCTTCTTTTACTATCGTCACAACCTCCTGCATGGTAGCATATTCAGTAC
>JAWVZW010000423.1:0-1711 GCA_033721975.1 Balneolaceae bacterium | reverse complement strand
TGGAAGCGATGCTGCGAATATTCTCCAGATACTCTTGCTCACTGAGTGGTCTGGGCAGATCCAAGGGTTTGTCGAGCCTGATTTTTGACGGGATTGTTTCCGCAATGAGCTGTTCAAGCGAAGACGCACCGGATACCTCCAGCATCTCCTGAATCTGAGATTCATTGGGTCCTATATGGCGTGAAGAAAAAGATTCTTTATCAAACTGAATATGCATGCAAAATGATATTTAATGGTAGAAATTCGTACGATTCAACAACACAAATAAGAGCAGAACGGTTCACGAAAAAACCGCCTTCTCGGCGGTTTCTTTTCAAGAAAAAAAGATACGATTTTTTCTCCATATTGACAGCCTATTCAGGTTCGGAAATGAGCACATTGGACTGAGAAAAATTTGATGGATAACTTTTTTTAGTCTTGGCTAAAAATTGTAAGTTTCAGAAAATTCAAGATAAACCTACTTCTATGGAAGAATTAGCGATCTCTCAATGGTTTCTGGATCTTCATCCCGTTACACAGGCTTTTATCGGCGGCAGTTTCTGCTGGTTAACCACATCCATCGGTGCAGCTGTTGTATTCCTCAGGCGTGAGGTAAGCAGAAAGCTTTTGGATACATCCCTTGGTTTTGCGGCAGGGGTTATGATTGCTGCCTCCATCTGGTCACTGATTGAACCCTCGATGGACATGGCAGAGTCGCTCGGTTATTCATTTGAGTGGATACCCGCAACGGCCGGGTTTCTGCTGGGTGCCCTGGTTATACGAATCGGTGACGCCTACATCCCGCACCTTCACCTGGGCCTTCCCAAGGATATGGCTGAAGGTATCAAGACGAAATGGAGAAGGGCTACGCTATTGGTTATGGCCATTACCTTGCACAATATCCCTGAGGGGTTGGCGATCGGTGTTCTTTTTGGTGCTGCGGCAACGGGAATTGATCCGACCGGAACAGCTACGGTAGCTGCTGCGATCGTACTGGCAATTGGTATTGCCATGCAGGATTTACCCGAGGGAATGGCTGTATCCATGCCGCTTAGAGGCGAAGGAGTGTCAGCCGCGCGCAGCTTCAATTATGGTCAACTATCCGGCATGGTCACCGCTCCATCCGCAGCATTGGGGGCATTTGCGGTGATCCTGATTCAGCCTATTCTCCCTTATGCGCTCGGATTTGCCGCCGGGGCCATGATCTTTGTGGTGGTTGAAGAGCTCATTCCCACCTCACAGCGGGAGGGAAATACGGATATTGCCACACTGGGTACCATCATCGGTTTTTGTGTGATGATGGTACTGGATGTGACGCTGGGCTAAAGAAGACGTGAGACGGCAGACGTCAAACGTCAGACGTGAGACCGTCGATCGTTTGATCGTAACTTGCGACTTGCGACTTGCGACTAAAATGAGCTGTTGGTTGCTAAATCACAAGTCTACCTCACATATCGCTCATCAATCATCGTTCATCACACATCACCGATATCTCTCTGGACAAACCTTCCCGTAAACCCCTCGGTAAAACTTTGACAACAAATTATATCCGGCTTCGGGGTTTTGGGTGAAGGCGCACTCCCTCCCCGCGCTTTGCACGGAGCTATTGATGTTCAACGCTTACAGCGTTGGTAAATGGAGCTGAATAACTGTGCATCACAGAAGAGTCTCCCAATGTTTCATCTGGAGATTGTACTCCAGGCTACAGGCTACAGGCTACAGGCTACAGGCT
>JAWVZW010000422.1:0-1718 GCA_033721975.1 Balneolaceae bacterium | reverse complement strand
AGAGGAGATGGATCAGTGGCAGTATTTGCTAAAAAATGACCTCGAACCTCCCGTTATCTCACAGAATCATCTGATAGGAAATATAAAAGACCAGCTGCTCGACTTTGGTGCTCTCTATTCATCCATGAGTGGCAGCGGTTCCTCTGTTTATGGTATTTTTGAACAGGATTTTGTTGCAATTCAGGCGTATGAATCGTTTCATGAACTTGGGTTTTCTATCAATTTAACCAAACCTTTATTTTCACCTGATCACGGAATTTACAGTAAAGAGTAAACAGACCGCCGTACCTCCTTCAAAACCGACAAAAAGAAATCAACAGCTTTAATGTATGAATATTGATTTCGGCGGTTGAATCAGAAAATGTAATCATCAAAAAATCAAAGAATATGAGTAAAGAAAAGAATGGTGCCAATCCCCGGCGTAACATGGATATAGACGCATTCAGGGAAGACATTGCTCAGCACCTCAGATACACCCTTGCTAAAGATGAATATTCATCCACCAAGTGGGACAATTACCGAAGCGTGGTATTGAGCGTAACCGATCGCCTGCACGATCGCTGGATCGAAACCCAGCAGGGATACTATGAAAAAGATGCAAAACGCGTTTACTATCTCTCCATGGAGTACCTGATCGGACGCCTGCTCGACAATATGCTCATCAATCTGGGCGTACAAGACGAAGTGGCTGAGGCAATGGAACAGGTAGGCCTGGATTATGATAAAGTTCGCAATGCCGAGTGGGATGCTGGTCTTGGGAATGGCGGCCTTGGAAGGCTTGCCGCCTGTTTTTTAGATTCGATGGCCACCCTTGGAATTCCCGCGTACGGCTACGGCATCCGATACGACTATGGAATTTTTTATCAATCGATCGAAAACGGATATCAGATTGAAAAACCGGACATGTGGCTGCGTTATGGCAACCCCTGGGATCTTGTCAGACCGAAAATCAAATATGACGTGCCTTACTATGGTCATTCACATGCCTACCATGATGATGATGGAGAGCTGCGCTTCGACTGGAGGGATACCCACAATGTACTCGCCGTAGCGTACGATACACCCATTCCGGGATATAAAAACGATGTAGTAAACAATCTTCGCTTGTGGAAAGCTTCCTCCTCTTCCTCCATCGATTTAAAGAGCTTTAATCAGGGACAGTATATCGATGCCGTACGGGATATTCAGCTCAATGAAAACATATCACGCGTACTTTACCCGAATGATAAGGTATTTGTAGGGCAGGAGCTCCGGCTCAAACAGGAATTTTTTCTGGTATCGGCTTCGATGAACGATATACTGCGCCGCTTTAGGAAGACAAACAATGACTGGAGAAAGCTGCCGGAAAAGGTGGCGATTCAATGCAACGATACCCATCCGAACCTGGCCATTCCTGAACTGATGCGAGTTCTCGTTGATGAGGAAGGCCTTAACTGGGAAACGGCTTGGGAAATTACTGTGGAGACGATGGCTTATACGAATCATACCCTGCTGCCTGAAGCACTGGAAAAGTGGCCCGTCTCCCTTTTGAGGAATCTGCTTCCCCGGCATCTGCAGATTATTTATGAAATTAACCGGCGTTTCCTTCAGAAAGTTCAGGCGGAAATCGGGGACGACCGCGGCAAGATGAGCCGCATCTCGATTGTCGGCGAAGGAGAGAATCCGGTGGTTCATATGGCATCCCTTGGAATTGTCGGGTCACGGAAAATAAACGGTGT
>JAWVZW010000421.1:0-1746 GCA_033721975.1 Balneolaceae bacterium | reverse complement strand
GGATATCACCAGGTAGAGTCAGAATGGTGGGATTTTTTGCCGCTCCATGGGGTTAAAGGTCAAACGGCAACCTTCACTTTTGAGGAGACTCTGCCCCTGCCCTGTTCCGTATCCAGTCTCGGTTACATGGCCTTTATGAAATTAAATCCCTCGCAAATTACCACTGGAAGCACATACGAACACAAGTTCGAGCATACGAAACCCACACCGGAAGGCCTGAAACGTTTAAAAGAAAAACTCGACAACACGTTTCCCGGCTACACAGAAAAAAGTATCTCATCTGAGCAGTGGGCCGGCGTTCGTGTCACCCTTCCGGATAAAAAGCCCGTTATCGGATCTCACCCTGAGATCAGAGGGCTAGCACTGATCGGGGCTTTGGGTTCAAAGGGACTGCTGCTGGGAAGATATTTGGCCGAAGAACTGGTCAGCCATATACTGGATGGAGAGGATATTGCCCCGACCGTCTCCGTTCAACGATATTTGTCGACAGGTTGATCAATAGTACGGTTTAATCGATTGTACTCAGGACCACAAGTTTGGACTCCTCTTGAATGCTGACTCTCTGGCCTCTGGCCATATTCATGCGAAGCTGCGAACTATTCTTTTCACTGACCTCGTATATTCCGAGTAAGGTATCCTGATACCTGGATACCTCTTTTTCCAGATCTAAAATGGTTACGGAGCCCGGCTCTATTGAATAATCCCGAATAGTTCGGAACACGATTTCTGCTCCACCCACTGTAAACAATTCATTATAAACACTGTGAAGTTCTCTTCGCACAGCTATGGTAGCCAACAGGTTGCTGAGTATCAGAGGCCCAATAATCGTTTCACTTTTAAAATCCCTGATCAACGTTTCATTGGCAGGATCGCTCAGCTCCATCAAAATTTGCGGCCTCTTCTCATCATATCCAAGAATTTCATCCAGAAGGGTGTATCCTACGATGGTTCTGGCGTCCGCCTCTTCATCATCCTGCAGCTTATCACTGCTCAACAGTAAAATGTGTTCATAATGGCGGGGATTCGTGGCTCTCAGTTCTGATTCACGAATATAGTCCGCCAGTATGTGTTTGCAGGATATATTCTCCGCGGATTCTAAAATATGCTGAACTTCATGTTTCCTGCTCTCAAGGGGTCGCATAGAAGCCAACGTGAGTTCAAAGTGCTCTTTTTTATATGTCGAGAGTTCTTTTAGAAGAGCAGGTACATGGTGATTCCATCCCAGCACAAGAATAGAGGAACTACCTGTGTAATTACCGGTCGCAGGACGCTCCTTTATACCTGCGGTTTTTTCGTTTTTCATTGATTCAAGATCCGGTTTCTCTTTTACCTCGATGTCATCGAGGCGTTTGGCAAGCAGGATCAGCCGGTCTTTTTCTTTGACCTGCAGGTCCGGATCAGGGTTCAAGAGCGGAACCATTTCACCATTCAATTCCCTTACGATTCCAAGTACAATCGCCTTCTGAAAAACCTTTTTTAATGAAATGAGAGTGGTTCCCTCAGCCCAGGGGACTTCCAGGGCATAGAGATTATTATTCTGACTATGCGACAGCAGCTCATTGTAGACATCTGAAAGACCTTCGTGATGAAGATTCTGGGCAATCAGCCGGCTGATGATCGCATCACTCAAAAGTATTTCAAGGGGGCCGGAATAGGCGCGGTGAGCTGCTTTAGACTTGTTTTCATCCTGAATTTCAGCAATCACATAGGGTTTATCTTCAAATCTGTCAATCGATCTGCACTCGG
>JAWVZW010000420.1:0-1800 GCA_033721975.1 Balneolaceae bacterium | reverse complement strand
GATGTTTGTACCCGATCCTGTTCATTTTGTGCCGTTAAGACCGGACGACCCGTGCAGGGCCTTGACTGGGATGAACCCCGTCGCGTTGCGGATGCTGCATCCAAGATGGATCTGAAACACGTGGTACTGACCTCTGTGAACAGGGATGAACGCAAGGATGGCGGCGCGCCGATCTTTGCTGAGTGCCATCGCGTGTTGAGGGAAACCATAGAGGGAGTAACTATTGAATCTCTGATCCCTGATTTCAGGGGAGTTTGGGATGCACTCCAGATTGTGATTGATACTCCACCGGACGTCTTAAGCCATAACCTTGAAACGGTTCCCCGGCTTTACAGAAATGTTCGGCCACAGGCTAAATATGAACGGTCGCTTGAACTGCTTCTGCGCTGTAAAGAGCAGGGCCTCAGAACCAAGACCGGAATTATGGTCGGTTTGGGTGAAACCCGGGAAGAGGTAATCCAGCTGATGCAGGATTGTGTGGATCACAAAGTGGATGTGTTAACCATAGGCCAGTATATGCAGCCTACCAAAATGCATCATCCGGTGGTTGAATGGGTTCATCCTGATCTTTTTGCCGAATATAAAGAGATTGGCGAAGCGCTTGGGCTCGAGCATGTTGAAAGCGGTCCTCTGGTTCGTTCTTCTTACCATGCAGAACGCCATGTGTAAGATGTGCCCTTAATTCTGTATCATGCGGCGTTGATGGTGTAAGTGATATTTTTGGGAACCTCAAGAATCGGATTTTTGTCCCATGCTGTCTGTACTCACTGTTTTTGTAATTTGTTTTCTGATCGGGGGCATCCCCAGCTCTCTTTGGACCGGGAAATTGTTTTTTGGGGTCGATATACGCGAACACGGCAGTGGTAATGCCGGAGCAACCAACACATTCCGAATATTGGGCTGGAAAGCCGGTACCGGGGTGCTTCTCTTCGATTTCGGTAAGGGACTTCTCTGTACGACAGTAATCTATAAACTTGCCTATAACATAGGCAGCGGACCGGTGGCTTTCTATTCCGGATGGGAAGTGGAGCCGATGCTCCTGATTGTTTCCGGAATGGGTGCAGTATTCGGGCACATGTTCCCGGTTTATGCAAATTTCAACGGTGGAAAAGGCGCTGCCACGGCTTGCGGCATGCTTTATGGCATTGAGCCGATTTCGATCAGTATCTCTCTTGCACTCTTTTTGATTGTGATGTTTTCCACTCGATATGTATCACTTGGCTCTATCACGGCAGCTATTGCATACCCTCTCTCACAACTGGTTCTACGATATGGAATAGGATGGGATATCGATGGGAGCATCATCCTCTTCAGCAGTGCAATCGCCATCGGAATCGTAGTGAAGCACAAAGGTAATATTAAGCGGCTGCTGGCAGGAAATGAAAATCGCATCAATTCATTTAAGCCGTCAAAAGGTAGATTGAACAAAGAGGAGTCAGCTACGTGAAAAAGATCAGCATTATTGGTGCCGGAAGCTTTGGTACGGCGCTTGCCGTTGTCCTTGGAGATAAGGGATTTCAGGTTACCGTTTGGGCCAGGGAAGCGGATGTAACAAAGGGTATCAATAAAAACCGGGTCAATCCGGAATATCTGACCGACATTGAGCTGCCGGAACAGGTCCGGGCCACGAATTCGATTGAAGAAGCTTTGAATGATGCCGAAATGGTCTTGTTTGCTACTCCCACTCATGCACTCCGGGAGGTTGCGGGCAAGGTTAAACCGTTTTTGACGGGAAATGAATTTGTCGTGACCGTCTCAAAAGGTATCGAAAAAGACAGTTTTATGACTCCGTCACAAATT
>JAWVZW010000419.1:0-1832 GCA_033721975.1 Balneolaceae bacterium | reverse complement strand
GTATTTTACCGAAACCGAACCCTGGAAGACCCGGAAGGAAAATCCTCAGGCTTGTGCCAATACCTTATATGTCTGTTCTCAGATAACGGCTGCCCTGTCTGTACTCTTTGAACCTGTATTGCCGGGCAAAATGTCGAAATTAAGAGAGCAGATCGGGGTTCCTTCAAATACGTCATTTTCTGATGTGAGTCCATCCATGCTGCCTACCGGCCAGGTTGTATCACAGGGAGAGATTTTGTTTGAAAAAATTGAAGATGAAACCGTGGATCAGCAGATAGACATTCTGAAAGAGAGGGCCGCAGAGGCTTCTTCAGATTCTGATAGCGATCCATATGAAAAGTTGAAGAAAGAGACCGATTTCGGTGTATTCTCAGAAATCGACCTACGAGCCGGCCGTATAGTGGAAGCCAGTCCGGTGGAAAAATCAAAGAAACTGATTCAGATAACGGTTGACCTCGGTTTCGAAAAACGTACAATCCTTTCCGGCATCGCACAAGATTTTGATGCGGATGAAATCGTTGGCAGGTCGGTAGTGGTGGTAGCCAATCTTGCTCCTAAAAAAATGATGGGCATAGAAAGCAACGGTATGATTCTAATGGGTGAAGACCGGGAAGGCCGGCTGCATTTTGTTGAAACGGATGCCGAGCCCGGAAGTCCTGTTATGTAATCCATTTTTATATGAAAACGGCTGTAAAACAGGAAAATCCCGGAGTCACTCTCTCGGACCATCAAACCCAATTTTGCGTTTATTGTCCTGACGCAGAGAGCATGGTCTGTATCATCTATGATAATTATGACGATACCGAAGGTGAGCGCCACTTTATGGATAAGAGCGATTCAGGCTATTGGCATCTCTCTCTTGATGGACGCCTCACGGGAAAATGGTACGCCTACCAGGCAGACTTTGAGGAGCTCGAAAAAGCACCTGACACTCCCTATGTAAATTATCCATTTGCAGACCCCTACAGCCGGCATGTTTGTGTGCGAAATACGTATCGCCAGGAAGCGCGCACCCTGATTTTTGAAGACGATTACGATTGGGAAGATGATGAACACTGCTTTCCTCAAGACCCGCGTGACCTGGTAATCTATGAAACACACCTGAAGGATCTGACCGCCCACCCATCCAGCGGGGCCAAAGGGAATGGATCCTATCGTAAGTTTATCGATCCGGATCAGAAAGGCGGCATAAAGCATCTTAAAGAACTGGGAGTAAACTGCGTGGAGTTTCTGCCTCTGCATAAATTTCCCCCTATTGAGCCTCCATTCGGGATGCGAACAGACGAAGGATTTCATAATACATGGAACGTCTATTCCACCAACTACTGGGGCTACATGACCTCTTTTTTCTTTGCTCCCGAAAGCTCCTATGCATCGGATTGCAGCAATACTTTTTCGGGAAAAACCACAGCGGCGGTCACTGAATTCAAGGATGTTATAAAAGCTCTGCATAAGAACAGGATTACCGTAATCATGGACGTGGTTTATAATCACACATCCCTGTTTGATGTAAACCCACTATCGCACCTTGCTCCCGATGAATACCTCAGAACCAATGAACAGGGACAACTTCTGAACCGAAGCGGTACGGGAAATGAATTCCGCTCTGAGAACCCGGTTGCACGCTCGATTATCATTGATTCACTTTTGTACTGGATAGAAGAATATCATGTGGATGGCTTCAGATTTGACCTGGCCGCTCTTCTCGACAGAGATACATGGGATATAATTCGCGATGAAATCCACAAGCATTATCCCAATACCGTTTTGATTGCGGAACCCTGGGGTGGTTATTACTCCCCTCATCACTTTTCTGATCACGGCTGGGCTTC
>JAWVZW010000418.1:0-1865 GCA_033721975.1 Balneolaceae bacterium | reverse complement strand
GTGACTCGGAAGCCTTTTTCCACAACGCAAAATCATGAGGATTTCTCTTTTCATCCAATCCTTCTGTATCCCGGCTTCCGGTTTGAAGATCTTCGAGTACTTTACCGGATAACTCCCCGTAATCATTGCTTTTACGGTATGTTTCCAGGTCAAAATAAACATTGCCGTTTACCTCATATGCCAGACCGTTAGCCAGGATCTCCTTGATCAGCTCAATCTGTTCAATGATGTGACCGGAAGCTGTGGGTTCTATGCTGGGACGGAGACAGTTCAGCGCATCCATACCCTCGTGATACCGGATGGTGTAGGTTTGAACAATCTCCATCGGTTCAAGCTGCTCGATACGCGCTTTTTTGGCAATTTTATCCTCTCCCTGCTCCGCTTCTTCATCCTCCAGATGCCCTACATCCGTAATATTCCTGACATAACGAACCTTGTAGCCCAGAAAATTCAGGTAGCGAAAAACGATATCAAACGTAATAGCAGATCTTGCATGCCCCAGGTGCGGATCGCCATATACGGTAGGTCCGCACACGTATAGGCCAACAAAAGGCGGTTTTATGGGACTAAACTCTTCTTTTTTTCTCGTAAGACTATTAAAAATCCGAAGATTGGATTTCTCCTTATCACTCATTATCGCCTTTTATAGATTTTCATTTAGACTCCGCTGATTTAGATGAACTCCAAGCAAATGCCTCAATGATCTGGTGCAACCTGAATTGATACCGTGAAACGATTCATCGGTCAAGTGCTCTTTTTTTAATGATCAGAGTACTGAATCTGACTTCATGTAGTCTATAAACCTTTGCTGAACAGCTTCATCCTTAAATCGTCCCCTGTACTCAGTCGTCACCGTTGTGCTCTCACGATCCTGCACCCCACGTGTTGATACGCAAAAGTGTTTGCTTTCGATGAAGACGGCCACATCTTCTGTTTCCAGGGCTGACTGAAGCTCCTCGGCAATTTGAAGGGTCAGACGTTCCTGTACCTGCGGGCGTCTTGAATAGTAATCTACAACACGGTTGATTTTTGAGAGTCCGATCACTTTGCCGCTGCTGTAGTAAGCTACATGTGCTTTTCCGATAAACGGCAGAAAATGATGCTCACAAAACGAGGTGACATTGATATTCTTGACAACCACCATGTCACCGTAATTGTAGGCATTGCTAAACTTGCGGGTATCCGGTCGATTCTTTGGATTTAGCCCGTGAAAAATCTCTTGCACATACATTTTAGCAACACGGTACGGGGTTCCGCTCAGGCTTTCATCATCCAAATCAAGCCCCAGTGCAAGCATAATCTCAGAAAAATGCTTCTCGATAATTTCAATTTTTTCCGCATCTGTCAGTTCAAATGCATCCTCTCTGAGTGGCGTTTGAAGAGATGTTGAAAGATGGCTGTCTCCGATGTTCTCCGTTTCGGAGTGTTTCAGCTCCAGGGATTTTGCGATATTTTTCGATTCGCTCATGTATTAAAAAATGGATCAATTCTCGAATTTTGTATAGCAACCAAAGTTACGGGTTCCTGTTTCAATATCATAATAGATGAGGGCCGCGAAACTGCATGTTTCGGGTTTCAGAGTTCTAGGAGCTTGTTGTTTGATATTTGGTGCTTGGTGCTTGGTGCTTGAACCTTGTGCACTGTTCCTTGTATCCATTCCTGCCCTAATTCCGCTGTTTATAATGATTGATCACACCTCCAGCCAATAGTGCTTCCAATTGGCGTCCGCTCAACGTGTGCTTCACCGTAAACTCTGTACCTTTGGTTTCATTCTTCACCTGCACATGGTTTCCGTCCCGCAGCTGCTGCCGCAGATTTTCGATCCGGATCATATCACCCTGATCTATGGATTCATAATTCGATTC
>JAWVZW010000417.1:0-1890 GCA_033721975.1 Balneolaceae bacterium | reverse complement strand
TGCCACGCTGAGTGCTTCCACCAGAGCACCGGCTTTGTTTTTGGTCTCTTCAAATTCCCGTGCCGGATCACTGTCGGCCACAAGACCCGCACCGGCCTGTATATAGACAGAATCGTCAGTGACTACCATGGTTCGGATTGCGATACAGGTATCCATGTTGCCGGAAAAGTCGAAGTAACCTACAGCCCCTGCATAGGGACCACGTTTGGTCGGTTCCAGTTCGTCAATAATCTGCATGGCCCGGATTTTGGGCGCACCGCTTACCGTTCCGGCCGGAAAACACTGCATCAATGCATCTACCGAGGATCTTCCAGGAGCAATTTCACCTACCACATCCGATACGATGTGCATCACGTGAGAAAAACGCTCAATCGACTGATTCCGCTCCAGATGAACAGTTCCGGAGGTACAGACTCTTGACAAATCGTTTCGTCCAAGGTCTACAAGCATTATATGTTCGGCAATCTCCTTTGGATCACCTTTCAGGTCCATTTCAAGTTCCAGATCCTCTTCATGCGTGCTTCCCCTGGGCCGGGTACCGGCAATAGGCAACAATCGCACCTCACTTCCACTTACCCGTACCAGTACTTCCGGTGAAGATCCAACCATGGCAAATGAGTCAAAATCCAGGAAAAACAGGTAGGGTGATGGATTTACCATGCGTAATGCCCGATAGAGCGTAAACCGGTCCCCTTCAAATGGAACTTCAAAACGCTGGGAAAGAACGACCTGAAAAATGTCACCCTCATATATATACTCTTTTGACCTGTTAACCATTTCATGAAAACGTTCCTCCTCAATGTTGCTCATGAGCTCGGAGGCATCCAGCTGAAACTTCCCATCTGATTGGAAGTGACGGTTTGCAAGACTTTCCATTTCATCAAGTGCAGCCTGAGCCTCATTGAATGCATGATCAGGATCTGTATCATCCTCAATAAACACCGTTTTCATCAGTACGATTTGCTGCTTTACATGATCAAAAGCATAGACGCGGTCATAAAAACACCAGATTGCTTCCGGCAGTCCAAGATCATCCGTCGGCGTGTCAGGCAGGGTTTCAACTTCACGAACGGTATCATAGGATGAAAATCCGACAGCTCCACCGGTCAGACGTGGAAGCTCAGGCAGTTTAGGCTCTGAATGTTGTGTGGTAAGTCGGTTCAGAGCTTCAAAATAGCTCTCATCCAATATTTCCGGTTCTTGTCCCGGTTTTGTCAGCGTTGTTTTCCCCTCATTGAAGGTCAGAGTCTGATAGGGATTGCATCCAAGAAACGAGTATCGGGCCAATTGCTGACCTCCCTCTACCGATTCCAGCAAAAAGGGACGGGAAGAGCCTTCCCGAATGGATAGAAAAAGGGAAACCGGCGTCAGCACATCAGCCATCATTCGCCTTGAAACAGGTATAGCCGTATACCGTTCAGCAAGCTCCTTAAATCTGTCTGCATTCATGTGTTCAAAAAATAAAAAAACCCACTCCAGATTGCTGCAGTGGGTTTCTATAAATTCTTACGTAATGTATTCAGCTCATAGTGATTCCACTGCCATTTCTGTCAGGCTGTGCCACCACCATGCTTTATGAATAACTGCGTTTATCATTGGCCGTAAAACTATACCATCCTGATTCTAAATGCAACCTTGGATTCGTCAGAAAATTAAAAATTTCTGCCTTTAATTGACCTTAAACGTGAACTTTTTATACTTCTTCTTCAGGTGGTATGGAGTGTTAAGAATAGCAGATCAAAAGAGATTCACTTTTAACGATAACCAGGGGCAATATGACTAGAAGCCATATCCTAATTATAATCGCTTGTTCACTCATCACAATGTTCTCTGTAAGCTGTTCAGGGACCGCTTCAGACTATGATTTGCAGCAGGTTCCATCGATCATTG
>JAWVZW010000416.1:0-1902 GCA_033721975.1 Balneolaceae bacterium | reverse complement strand
CGGGTACCCTATGATGAACAGGGGAACCCCATTGCAAACAGGGTAGAGGGTGGCAAACAGCCGCGTTCAAGTATGAGTCCGACCTTGGTTTTTGACAAGAGCACCGGGGAACTACTGGCCAGCCTGGGATCACCGGGAGGCGCCGCCATCATACATTACACGGCAAAAACCCTGATCGGAATGTTCGAATGGGATTTGACCCCGCAGCAGGCTATTGATCTGCCAAATTTTGCCAACTACAATGGTCCATCAATACTTGAAGAAGACAGATTTCCTGCAGAATTGATTGAGAGTCTAAGGGATATGGGGCATCTGATTAATGAGTCTGCCTTGACGAGCGGAATTCAGGCGATTCGCGTTACGGAAACCGGGTATTCGGGTGGTGCAGATCCCAGAAGGGAGGGCGTCGTAATGGGTGATTGAATTTTTTCAATGCAGTTATAATCTAAAGTAAATTGTCAATAATAATTCATAAATAATCAATCATATGACATTTCTTGAATTTTTACTGCTTCTCTTTATCGCCGGCATTTGTGGATCTATTGGTCAATCGATAGCCGGTTTTTCACGAGGCGGGTGCGTGGTCTCGATCGTTGTGGGTTTTATCGGAGCGCTTCTGGGATCCTGGATCAGTGCAGAACTGGGATGGCCAGAATTGTTTTCGGTTGAGGTAGGGGGGCGCACGTTCCCGGTCATATGGTCCATCATCGGATCTGTCATATTTACGGTTACGGTAGGGTTGCTGACCCGAAACAAATAGAGACCTTTCAGGCCTTCTGGATCTCTTTTAGTTTTGACAGGGCGCGCTTGTTCAGATTTTGGAACACCTCCTCCGAGATGTCACCCGCAGTGTATTTCATTCGCAGCCAGATGATATAGGTGGCCATCACATCTTCATAGCAATAGTGTTCGATTTCATCCAGTTTTCCCTCTCGATACATGGCCAATACTTCATTTCCCTCAGCTGTCTGCTTAAAAGGTACCCCTATCAGATACCCCAGGTGCTTCAGTTTTGGATATGAGCTGGCCCCATAATTGCTGAACTCATCCATCAGGTCCACATTGGCTTTGCTGTAGCGGTAACGAATATCGTAATGGCTAAGGCGAAGCGGCATTTGCATATTGTATTTCATTGATCGGTACGTAATCAGAGGCAGATCAAATCCACGTCCATTGTGATGTACCAGCCCAAAATCTTTGTAGGTGAGCAGGCTGTCGAAAAGAGCACGCAACCCTTCCTGTTCATCGTCTCCGTTCCAGGATGCTTTTTGAACCGGGCTTCCGTCATTTTCTACCCACAGACCAACCCAGGATATGATCTGGTGATACATGGGAGGCAAAAAACCGCTCGAATTGCGCGCAAGCTGTTCGGATGCATTTATGAGCAGATCATCCTCGCTGCTTTCAGCATCATTCATAACACTCCGCACAAAATCAAAATCGGGTATGGTCTCAACGTCAAAAATAAAAAACATAGGGCGTAGACTTTGAAAGTTCAGCTTCGTTCGCCGGCAATACTTTTCTCAAATTGCAATTTGAAATCGTTCTCTGCAAGGTCGAGTGAAAGAAGATGCATGGATTTGGTAACGGCTGCTTCCATCGTCATATCGCCCGCACTGATGGCTCCAAGCTCACGGGCAGCTCTTCCGCTTTTATAAAGGCTCAGATCCACAGAATCGTAAGCAGCCTGGGAGGTGACAATGACATGTTTACTCTCAGCCAGGCACTTTTCAATAAATGGAAGCATATCAAATGAACCCTTAATGGGCATGTTTCCGCTGCCAAACGCCTCAATGATCACAACTTTTATGTCAGACAGATTAAAGCGTGAAAGGAGTGATGGATTCAGGCTTGGGTAAAGTTTCAGAACAAGCACTGAATTTTGAAATTCGGGATTGAAGG
>JAWVZW010000415.1:0-1962 GCA_033721975.1 Balneolaceae bacterium | reverse complement strand
ATGAGGTGACAGAAATGGTTGCACGAATGTTCAAGCTGGAGTCGGAAAACGGGCATGAGTAAAACGACCCCGATTCGTATCGGTACAAGAAGCAGTGAACTGGCAACCTGGCAGGCCCGTCAGGTTGAATCACAACTAAAGAGTCAGGGTCATCCGACCGAAATTGTTTTCGTGAAGTCAGAAGGAGATCTGGATCTGACGACACCCCTGACTGAAATGGGTGGTAAAGGCGTATTTACCAAGGCACTGGATGACGCCCTGATGAATCACCGCATTGATGTAGCGGTTCACTCCTACAAAGATCTGCCGACCGAAAATCCGCTTCCTCTCAAAGTTTCTGCCGTTATGGAGCGGGAGGATCCCCGTGATTCGCTTGTGGCACCCAGGGGAACGGCTTTTCTGGATGATGTGAATATTTCAGCAACCATTGCGACGAGCAGCAATCGGAGAAAAGCTCAGTGGCTGCATCGCTATCCAAATCATGAAATTACCAACATTCGCGGCAATGTGAATACTCGGTTGGGTAAAATAGATGAGGAAGGATGGGACGGGGCAATTTTTGCGGCTGCCGGATTGAAGAGAATAGCTCTGGATCATCATATCAGCGCATATCTTGACTGGATGGTTCCGGCTCCTGCACAGGGAGCCATGGCGGTGATGGTCCGGGAAGATGACGACCAAATGAGCAAGATAACCTCTCATCTGAATCACAAAGAAACAGAACTTTGTACCGGACTGGAACGCGAACTGCTGAATGAGATGGAAGCCGGATGCAGTGCTCCGGTCGGCGCTTATGCCTGGCTGGAAGATAATGACGTGATTCTGCATGCCGTGGCACTCAAAATTGACGGCTCGCTGCAGTACGATATTGAAATAAAGGAAAAAGCGGATCAGTCAAAGGGTCTGGGACGGAAAGCAGCCAGAAAACTGCTGAAACAGGGAGCCGACAAGCTTGTGGAAGATTTAAGGAAATAGAGTAGGGTCCGTTTATTTCACGTCTGCAGATTCTGGAAAGCCATGAATCCTTTTGCCAATAACTGAAACCAATGCCGCAAATGCACCGCATACTGATAACCCGTGAGCTGACGGATGAACAGCTCCAGATTGCAGAAGATGCTGGGCTGGATGTCGAGGAGCTGCCGGCTATCTCAATCACCTATCGCGATAACTGGCTGTCGGTACAGGATACCGTTCGAAAAGCCGGTAAGATTGTGCTCGCATTCACCAGTGCAAACGGCGTTAAAGGGTTTGAACGGTTTCGTAAAGCCGGATTGGACCTGAAAGACAATACAGGTGTTTATGCGGTTGGCGGAAAAACCGCTGAAGCACTAATGGAATCGGGCTGGGATGAAGCCGATATTCGGATTCCTGATAGACAGGATGGAGTGGGTCTCGCGCAGATGCTGGCAAATGATTTTTTGAAAGGCAACGTACCGGCCGATTCAACGGTCCTTCACTTTTGCGGTAACCGCAGAAGGGATGAGTTCAGGCAATATCTCGCGGATGTACACATTGTGGTTAAGGATATTGTGGTTTATAAAACTGAACTGAATGAGATGAATCTGCCTGAAGATCTGAATGAGTTTAAAGGCATCCTATTTTACAGTCCCAGTGCGGTTCAGGCCTTCAGAAACGGCGGCGGTTTTACACGAAATGGACTTCCGGAACTCTTTGCTATTGGCCCCACGACGGCTCAGGAACTTAGCATCGAATCCGGGAAACACGTTCACATCTCCCCGGAACCGAATACAGAGGTGTTCTTGAAGTTTGTGGCGAGAGTGTTAGAGGAGCAGGAACAGGCTATGGAGTGTCCCCCTTTGAAGGGGGGAATGGGGGATGATAAAAATCTCTACTACAACAAATCCCTTAAGGATCTTGCTCGTGAGCTGCGCAACAACTCCACAAAAGCAGAGATCCGGCTATGGACAGAGATTTTACGGAGTAATAAGTCCGGACATACTT
>JAWVZW010000414.1:0-2068 GCA_033721975.1 Balneolaceae bacterium | reverse complement strand
TGGTTACCAAACGGTTCGAAATGCAAAACGGATAGAGATAGGTTTTGTGCTCAGGAAACTCATTATCATAACCAAAACTTCCTCCGGAATGTCCCACTTCATAAATCCCTTCATCAAATTGAGTCCATGTTAGCAGGCCGGCATCAGGAGCTTTATCACGTTTCCGCTCGAGGAAAATCGGATAAAGCGGATTCTGGGCAAGAAGAAACTTCAGATCTGTAAGAAGCAGTTCCTGATGCTGCTGTTCATGATTCAAGCCAATTTCAATGACCGGTTCCCATTCTTTGAAATCTTCTTCATTCAGGCCATTGATGAATTTCTGCATGTTTTCATTTATGAATTCCCTGAATTCAAAAACCTGCTTCACCGTTGGGCGTGATAGATTTCCGCGTTTATCCCTGCAGTGAGGATCGCTGGTCTGTACATAATAGGAGTTAAAAATATAATCGTACTGGGGATGCAGTGATTCATAGCCCTGCATTGCCTTTTTTAGAATAAATGCCTCAAAAAACCAGCTGGTATGTGCGAGGTGCCATTTAACCGGACTGGTCTCCTCTACTGCCTGGATGACGAAATCCTCCGTCTCCAGTGATTCCGTCAATGTTTCCGTGAACGAACGGATAGTCTTATATCGACTCAGCAGTTCACTTTTCAGATCAGAAAGTTCAGTCTTTGTTGAATGTAACAGGTCACTTTCCATAAGGAGCTATCCGGGATTCATTGAAGAGATTAAGTTCAGGTGATAATCTCAACAATTTTACTGTATGTAGCATTTATATCAAAATCACCTTTAAAGTGTTAAATTAAAAAAAGATGTGGTGCCTCATAATATCATCCCGTTATACGTTATTATTACAAGTCGATTTATTTGGAACAACCATTGGTTTCGGGCGTTTAATCATCCACAGACCCTAATCTGTAATTTCAACATCTGACAAGAGTTGGCAAATAAAAAAACATCCTTTTCGAAATTTCTTGGCTATCTGGGACTGTCTCTGTTTTCAACGCTTGCCGGGATTGCTTTCCTTACAATCTTCTTAACCGGACTGGGACTTTTCGGCCCCGTACCGGGTCATGATGATCTTCATGAGCTCCGACAGGATCAAAACACCCTCTTTTTCTCATCCGACGGGAAACAGATAGGCTCAGCAGGTGGACGAAACAGCATACAAACCGAGCTGGACGAGATTAGTCCGTTTATGATTGATGCACTGCTGGCGATTGAGGATGTGCGGTTCTTCAGCCACAATGGTATTGATAACCGTGCACTGGTCCGGGTACTTGTTAAAACGATCTTATTGGGTCAGGACAGCGGAGGCGGTAGTACGCTCACACAGCAGCTTGCCAAGAATCTCTACCCGCGTGAATACAGCAGAGGATTTTTCCTGATAACAGATAAAATCCGGGAAATGATTATTGCCCGGAGAATGGAAATGATCTTCACCAAGGAGGAGATTCTGACCCTTTATTTTAACAGGATTTCATTTGGAGAAGATACATTTGGAATCGAAATGGCCTCGAGGCGATTTTTCAATACCTCAGCTTCCAATCTCACTCTTTATCAGGCTGCCACCCTGGCCGGAGTGCTGAAGGCCACCACTACCTATAATCCATACCGGAACCCGGAACAGGCCAGAGAGCGAAGAAACATCGTACTTCAGCAGATGGAGAAGTACGAAATGATTGCTACGGATGAAGGCCGGACCGCAATGGATCAGCCGTTGAGCACCGACTATAATCGCTACCAGGAAAACAGAGAGATAGCTCCCTATTTCCTGGATATGGCCCGGCAAGAGCTGTCACAGATCCTGGCTGAACTGAATTCCGGCAATGAGTCGCCTGCCAGCACCTTTGGCAAAGGTCTCCGGGTTGTAACCACACTGGATTCAAAAATACAGGACGCTGCTGATTTTGCGGTAGCCACACAGATGAAGGAGCTTCAGGCCATCATGGATCGCGAAACGGAACGAAGCCCGATTTTTGGCATGGATGATCCTGACATTTTGAGTGCATGGAAGCAAACGGGACAATACCGGGAGCTCGTCGCACAGGGCCTTGATGAAGGTGA
>JAWVZW010000413.1:0-2077 GCA_033721975.1 Balneolaceae bacterium | reverse complement strand
TGTCTGGTAGATCGGTACCGCCCGTGATCCCGTTGTAGGATCCGGTTCCTGCCCCGCATGCAGCTGCAGGGTTTCAAATTTGTAGTTTTTGGATTGTCCGTTTTTGCTCATGGTGTCGTGTGGGTTTTGGACTCACCCCTTGTTCCCCTCTCTACCGGTAGAGAGGGGAGACTTTTTTACAAAGTCGGGTGATTGGTTTATGGTTTTCTTGTTTAATATGGTTTGGGATTCAAGTCCCCTCGGGCCTGTCCCGAGACTTCGGGAAGAGGGGATGGCATAAAAAAAGCCTCTTCCGAAAATCCAGATTCCTGATGCGGGAAAGATTTTCAGAAGAGGCTTATGGCTGATGTGACAGCAGTGGTGCCTGATCTCTCATCTTTCCCGGCCTGGATCCATTCATAAAAAAATTGATCTAAGCGGGCAGGATTTAGCACCTGGCCTCCGACTGCCGTCAGAGCGGTTGCTAAGGTTTCACAGGGCCTGTCCCTCCACCTTTCTGGATAAGAGTTCATTAAATAAAAAGAACGAGTGTTGTTTAACGTATTAGCCGAACAACAAAAAAGCCCTGCAGATTCCTGAGGGCTTCATAAATTGAAAATCAAAAGTTACCCTCGTCGTCAGATAGTGGATAGCATCCTCAAACACATATACATGTGCTGACAACGATGAGAGATATTTGATTTCAGAAATTTCATTGATTGATTATACGGTGTTTTAACCAGATCATGCAAGAAATTTTTTGTAACGGCGCTTACCCTGAGCTCAATTTGAAGAATTGAGACAGATCAGACTCGCTCAATGATGGTAGCATAACCCTGTCCTACACCAATACAAAGCGTAACCAGTGCGTATTTCTTATTCTGCTTGTGAAGCTCGATGGCTGCCGTTTGAAGAATGCGCGTACCACTCATTCCAAGCGGGTGACCCAGCGCGATGGCACCGCCGTTCGGATTGATTCGTTCGTCATTATCCGCCAGACCCATTTTCCGGGTGCAGGCCAGCACCTGTGCGGAAAACGCTTCGTTCAGCTCAATGATATCCATATCATTCAGGGAAAGTCCCGCTTTGTTCAGGGCGATTTCAGATGCAAAAACGGGTCCGATACCCATAATTCGTGGCTCTACGCCTGCCACGCCTGATGATACAATCCGGGCCAGTGGTTTCAGGTCATGATCCTTTACTGCTTTATCAGATGCAATCAGCATGGCTGCCGCACCATCATTCAGTCCGGAGGAGTTGCCGGCCGTTACGCTGCCATCTTTCTTAAAGGCGGGTCGCAGTCCGGATAGGATATCGGTCGTGGTATTTGGCTTAATAAATTCGTCTTTGTCAAAGATCAGAGGATCCTGTTTTCGACGGGATATTTCTACCGCTACAACTTCCTCTCCCAGCCTGCCGGATTTCCGGGCAGCGGCTGCTTTCTGTTGAGACCATGCCGCAAATTTATCCTGATCTTCCCGTGAAATGTCATAGAGTTCAACAAGATTTTCGGCTGTGTTGCCCATGCCGTCAGTTCCGTACAGCTCCTCCATTTTAGGATTGATAAACCGCCATCCAAAGCTGGAATCATGCATTTCAGCGTCATTGCCGAATGGTTTGGATACCTTGGAGATCACCCACGGCCCGCGGGTCATATGCTCTACACCGCCGCTGATAAAGAGATCACCGTCACCCGCTGCAATGGCCCGATGGGCATGAATCACGGCAGACATTCCCGATGCACAGAGTCGGTTTACGGTTTCACCGGGCACCGAGAAGGGCAGGCCCGCCAACAATAGCGCCATTCGTGCCACATTCCGGTTGTCTTCCCCGGCCTGGTTGGCACAGCCCATGATTACATCATTAATCTGCTCTGCATCCAGACTTTGATTCCGTTTCATCAGCTCTCGAATCACAAGTACTGCAAGGTCATCCGTTCGAACAGGAGACAGACTGCCACGGAAGTTTCCAATCGGAGTACGGATAGCGTCGATGATGAAGGATTGGGTTGGCATTTTGTTAATTGTTTGTGGTCGATGGTCGATGGTCGATGGTCGATGGTCGATGGTCGATGGTCGATGGTCGATGGTCGATGGTC
>JAWVZW010000412.1:0-2089 GCA_033721975.1 Balneolaceae bacterium | reverse complement strand
CCGCAGGACCGCTTAGAAGGCCATCTACCGGCTTGTATGTATTGGATGCGGCAAGATTCCCCGCACTGGTCATTACCCGGAGCGAATCACTGCCTACGGTTTCAGAAATATGATTCAGATAGGACTCCATAACGGGTGAAAGAAAGGCGTTGATATCGGCCGTAACGGCTCGCGGCACGATGCTGATCGAAGAGCTTAAGTCCGAAGAGAGCGAAATATGTTTCACACCCAAATCGCGAAGAACATGGCCGACTTTTCGTTCATGATCCGGATTTCTGTACCCATGCATCAGGCAGACAGCAGCGGATTCAGTTTCTTTAACCAGCGGTTCCAGTATTTTACTCAATGAATCCATATCCAGGGATCGAATTTCATTGCCCTGAGAGTCCATCCGGGCGGCTACCTCCACAATTTTATGATAAAACGGTTCAGGTTTTCGAATATCCAGCGAGAAGAGATCGGGACGCTGCTGATTTCGGATTTTTAGCAGATCTGCGAAACCTTCAGTAATCAGAAAAAGAGTCTTACCTCCCTCTCTTTCAAGAAGTGAATTGGTTCCTTTTGTGGTGGCAAGTCTCATCTCAAGATTCGGAAACGGTTCTTCAAGAGCCGTGTTGGTAATCAGTCGGGCTGCAAAAACCGGTGCTTCCTCCTTGCTATATATGATGGCTGGAAAGCGGTTATTGATCTTATCCGTAAAAGGCTTTTGAAGATTAACCAGGGTCCCGCCCTCATTTGAATCGATTATCTCAATTCTCTCTCCCGGGTTTTCGATTGAAGAGAACGTATATCCCCGGTAAAAACCGGCAGATACCGTGTAGCCGGTATCGATATGGATCGATTGCCTGTCGCTTCCGATTTCGGCCACACAGCGCAGAGTGCTGTTGCTGAGCACCTTGCAGCGAAGAAGCTTGCCATCATGATCCTCCGAAATGCAGTCCGTAAAGGTTCCTCCTGTATCAATACAGAGCCTGAGAGGCGGAGCTTGATTTACGCGTTTCATGTGTGACGTTTTCCGGTTCAGTTAAATAGAGAATCGCTGGTTCAACAGATGGTACATTTGGAATGGATCCAATATACACAACCATACTGCATTAGCCTGATCATTATTCAGGCATATAGACTGCCGGAATTTTTACATCCACTCAATTTACCTATCAGCCGAAAATGCTATATTGACAGTCAGCTAACTGTAAAAACTTGATCCTATCGGCTAATGGTGAATATTTAACCATTTAGGCATGCCGGATCCGCTAAAACAGGTATAATGGACGTATTCTCAGCAGCACCGCATCACGACATTTTTCTGCTTGTACTGCAGGTTGCCATCCTGCTTCTGGTAGCCCGAGCACTGGGTGAAATTGCTACCCGCCTTGGTCAGCCATCCGTGATCGGTGAGATACTTGCGGGTATCTTGCTGGGCCCTTCGCTCCTATCCGGCTTTTTTCCATTTGTGAACGAACTGATTATACCGCAAACGGAAGTTCAGGGTTACCTGCTTGAAGTGATTTCCCTTTTAGGCGCCATGTTTTTGCTGCTTATCACAGGTCTTGAAACGGATATACAACTGATCAAGAGACATGCCAAGACAGCAATTGGTGTCTCTTTCGGAGGGATTACGGTGACTTTCATTACCGGTTTCTTCCTGGGACAGCACCTCCCCGACTTTCTCCTGGCCGATTCCAATGAACGGCTGGTATTCTCCCTCTTTGTTGCTACTGCAATGGCAATTTCTGCGATTCCCGTCATTGCAAAGGTTTTGATGGATATGAACCTGATGCGCAGAGACATAGGTCAAACCATTCTTGCTGCAGGGATGAGCGACGATACTATCGGCTGGATCCTGCTCTCTACAGTAGCAGGAATCGCTGCCGGAGATGCAGTAACAACGGGCACTGTACTGACAACCGTTGGAAGCGTACTGGCCTTCCTGATTTTCAGTTTTACACTTGGCCGATGGATGGTTCGAAAGCTTCTGACTTTTGTTCAGGATGAGGTCATCAGTTCTGACCGGCTTCTCTCACTGGTCATCATTCTTGCCTTTTTATGGGGAGCAATCACACAGCTGATGAATCTTGAGGCGATTCTG
>JAWVZW010000411.1:0-2096 GCA_033721975.1 Balneolaceae bacterium | reverse complement strand
GAAAGAGGCACGCTGCAACTGAGCCTGCAGTTCACTGTCATTGATCTTGATAAGCAGATCGCCTCTGCTTACAGGACTGCCTTCTTCAAAATAGATATCTGTAACGATTCCCGTGGCATCCGAGCTGAGCTCAATACTTTCGTTGGCTTCAATTGTGCCGCTGGTGTAAATGCGATCCTGGATCGACTCGTAACCCAGCTCTACCGCCTCAACCTGCAATGCAGAACTGCCCTGGTTACCGGGCTGTGCCGAAGCCCCGGATTCTCCCCCGAAAAGCGGCTCAATTTTTGGATATGCCAGAATACCCAACCCAATCAAAATGAGTGCCGTTATTAGTACTCTTTTGCCTGTCTTACTCATATAGTTTATCGGTTATTCCTTACTCGCGGGAGAAAATTAACGCTACAAATTACCATATAGTTCTGTTAATAATTCCAATGGAATGTAAAATCTTGTCAGACAACAAATAAGAAAGGCAGTCCCTTAGCAGGACTGCCTTCGTAAAAAACTTAGAGAGTCGACCTAAAAAATATCAGGCAAGCTGTGCGTCGAGCTGCTTCTTGATATGTGTTTTAGGAACGGCTCCGATGATCTGATCCACAACTTCTCCATCCTTGAAAATCAGAAGCGCAGGAATGCTGCGAATTCCATATTTAACGGAAACCTGTGGATTATTGTCGACATTCACTTTTCCGATTTTGGCCTTGCCTTCATATTCACCGGCCAGCTCTTCCACAATGGGGCCGATCATTCGGCAGGGGCCGCACCACTCCGCCCAAAAATCGACGAGTACCGGTTCATTTGAGGATTCAACTTCTTCAGAAAAGTTTGTATCAGTCAGTTCAAGTGGTTTACTCATAATTTTCTCGTTTATTGAATTTTCTCAATTTCGGGTAATTTACCGCCAGATGCACATAACAATTACCTATCAGATTCATCATGGTTTACTATCGTATGGCGGAATTTCAGGATACTCCATTCCCTTTGGTTAACTGAACCGAATCCTTCCCGATGAGGTTCCTTAACCCGCCTAATAGTTCATTATTCGGTTCCACAACAAACTTTCTGACGTTCATTTTGAGAGGGCCCTTCGCATACTCGCTCTCTATAACCAATCTCACCGGTGTTTCTCCCTTATGGAGACTGAACAGGGTCGCGATCTGGTGCAGATCATCCTTACTAACATCCGAAGTCTGAAGCTGTAAGTTCAGCTGCAACTGATTCTGAAATTTTTCCCGCAGGTTTTCCACTCTTTCCATGGAAGATGCAATGATCTTGGGAGGCTCATCCCGATGTGATACCGTACCTTCCAGCAGTACGACGGTATCCGGAGCAATCAACCCCTGGTGTCGATCAAACACCTCACTGAAAACCAGTACTTCCGTGCTGCCTGACAGATCCTCAATTTGTGCAAACGCCATTGGCCGGCCTTTTTTGTCTGATATTCTTTTCACGGCTGTAAAGATGCCGATCACTTTCACATTATCCCTGTCACGCAGCTGTGAAAGCTCATCCGCCGACAGCGTATTCGTTGCAAAGAGAGATACGTCCTCCTTGTATTTATCCAGAGGATGTCCGCTTAGATAAAATCCGATCAGCTCCCGCTCTTTATTGAGGCGCTCAATATTCGTCCATTGGGGACAATCCCTCAGTTTTGGTTCGCTTCCGAGACCCCCGCTTCCATTCTCACTGCCAAACAGGCTTACCTGGTTGAGGCGTTCTTCCTCCTGTTTTCTGGATGCATAACTGATTACATCCTGGATACTTGCTAGAAGCTGTGCCCGGTTTTGATGCAGGGTGTCAAAAGCTCCCGCCTGGGCCAGGCTCTCAATGGTTTTCTTATTGCAGACCCGGGTATCGAGGCGAGCTGAAAAGTCAAAAATATTGCGAAAAGGGCCTTTATTTGCCCGTTCTTCAACAAGCTGTTCAATAGCCGCTGAACCTACCCCTTTAATTGCTGACAGCCCGTATTGAACCCGTCCATCACGGGCCACGAACCTTCCTTCACCCGTATTGATATTGGGCGGGTCAACAGGAATCCCGATTCGCTGACACTCTTCAATAAAGAAACTCACCTTTTTGATGTCATTCATATT
>JAWVZW010000410.1:0-2101 GCA_033721975.1 Balneolaceae bacterium | reverse complement strand
CGTAAACACGGTCGTGGTCTCATCCATCTTGCTTCTCCGGAAGATTGGCTGCAGGATCCAATAAATGCCCTTCCAGACCATGTAGAACACTACGTAAATAGCCAGAATGATAAAGAGGTTTATGATACCCCGCGCCAAAAGCTCACCTATTATCTGTGGATCAAATACCTGTGATAAGCTTTGGGCAATCTCATTGAAAATTTCATTCATATCTTACCTCTGTAAATTGCATTCCTAATACACTTATATCACTTTTAATGTAAATAAAAACAAAGAGAACAAAATCAGGCTAAGCATTACATTCCGTTACAGACTATCAGCTCACAAGCGGAGTTCGTGTACTCATTCATCGTTCTGGCGATCGTAATACAACCACATTTATCTCGTAATGGAAAACTTGAGTCTTCTCATCGATCTACACAAACATGCGAAGCGGCAGGGACCGGGTGGTGATGCGGAAACCAGAAAGGCTCTTCAGTTCTGCAGAGTCGATCCTGCAAGACCCATCAAAGTGGCTGATATCGGATGTGGCACTGGATCATCTGCATTATTGATAGCAAATGAGCTGAATGCGTCAGTTACCGCGGTCGATCTGCTTGATCCTTTTCTTGATATCCTGAAGATACGGGCTGAGGAAACAGGCCTGTCAGGGCGAATCACTACCCTTTCCTGTTCTATGGATCATTTGCCGTTTGAGGACGAAGAGTTTGACATTCTCTGGTCGGAAGGCGCAATTTACATTATCGGTTTTGAGAGGGGCGTACGGGAATGGAAACAGTATTTAAAGCCGGGTGGGTATTTGGTAGTTTCTGAGATTACCTGGCTGACCGGGACGCGTCCGTCTGAGCTTCAGAAACACTGGGATCATCATTACTCTGAAATCGATGTGGCATCCTCCAAAATATCCGTGCTGGAAAATAGCGGATATTCACCTGCCGGGTACTTCACCCTGCCGGAATATTGCTGGCTGGATAACTATTACAATCCCATGATGAAAAGATTTGATGCCTTTTTGAAACGGAACGGAAACAGCGCTGAGGCTAAGGACATTGTCGAGTCAGAAGTGAAGGAAATTGAGCTTTACAAAAAATACAGTGAGTATGTGGGCTATGGATTCTACATTGCCCGAAAGCATTCATAATGCCCGGTTTTGAGCTGCATATCCTTTTTTTTGTCATTCCTTCGTATTTACACTAAACTCTCACATCCTCCTTCATATAGAATGGATATGGATCTCTTCGATTTCAACATGTGAACGAACCACCTATTATGCGAACGTCTTTTAATCAACTTCTGCTCATACTTGCGACATCACTCTTCATTTACGGCTGCCAAAAAGAACCGGTTGATGTTGAGCTGATTAGAATCAATGATCAAGGCATTGCTATGTTTGAGGTATACAATCGAACGGACCAGAACTTCAGTGAAATGGACTTTGAAGTTACCTATCTGGATGGCCAGAATGAGGTGATTCTGATCGACACCCTTCATTACGAAATGGCAGAGGAATCAGCCATTCAGATCTTCCTTGAAGCAAATGGAGAGACTATGTTCTCACAAACCGTTCCCGAAAACACTGTATCGGCTTCCGCGCGAATCATCAATAGGGTTAACGAATAAAGCGGGCCTCTGCGGAGTCCAATATTTCTGGGATCAAAGGTCGCTCCCGACACTTCGGGACCAATCGAATACTCTTCCGTTCCTACAATTTCTGTACAAGAATCCTTACATCAGTCGGCTCCTTTTTCCATAGGCCTCTATCAGCATGGGTCCTATTATTCAGTATACAAGAGCATTTCTTACCTGTTAATGAATAAATAATTTTGCCTCTATACGGCAAAGGGAGAAAGAGATGAAATATCTATAAGTCTGATAATTGTATTTGTACTTTTTGCACTTGCCGGTTGTACGAATGATTTGATAACCGGCGTGGAGGAAGATCCCGTTTTAATGGAATCGCTGGACGCAACTTCGTCACAAAAAACAGTGAAAATGGTCCATATTCAAGGAACCTACTCGGGATCCGGTATTATTGATCCCACAAGGACAGATTGCCCGGAAGGATCTGTACCGATTAGCGGTGAAGGAACAGGTGTGGCTT
>JAWVZW010000409.1:0-2105 GCA_033721975.1 Balneolaceae bacterium | reverse complement strand
TTGCAAAACGGATTGGCCTTCATGAACACCGCTTCTCAAAAAGAAGGCGGTTGCGCCGGAACAGGCGTAGTTGGCTATGTTAAAATTTTCACCCTCACCGATCAGAACAAGGTTTTCTCTTGCATTAAAAAGATCGCTGCATGCGGTTGTTGTGTCTGCATCGGAAGCCCAGTTATAAAGAATCTCGCGGACCTCTCCAGCGGTTTCGGTTCGGGGTCCCTCCGCGGTTTCGAGCCCCCCGACCAAGAGCTGCTCAACCCGGTTGCTGAGGGATGTGTGGCGGGCTTCTGTAAGTGTACCAAAATCTTCCTCAAGCTGACGCAACGGTCCGGTTATTTCATCAAGGATTTCCGGGCTGAAAAAGAGTGTATTCGCTGTAACTCTCTGAATGGGCTCACCTATTTCAAGGAGATCCTGAACGCTCAGGCTGTCGATATCGGACTTGCTCATGGACTCCACTTCATCCACCATAATCAGGAAGTCGGAAAAGAGATCCTGGGATGTGGTAACTCCCGTTTTTTGAAGTTCTGCTGTGTCGACTTCATCAGCAGACAGGCCGCCATCGCCCCCATCATTCTCCCTGATACTGAGCTGACACGAAGCGGTGAGAATGACCAGCACAAGAAGAGTATAAGCGAATCCGGTGGGTGAGAGCTTCATAAGTCGGTTTTTATGGATAAACAAGGTCCTTTTTACTCTACAATACTTAAAATTTCAGATCATATCTATTCCTGATGGATTTCAAAAAAACCCAAACCGGAGGCAGCAGGCTAAAACTTGTGTTCTTGGAATGAAAGATGCCGAGATTTTTTGTACCTTTATCCGCTTCTGAAAACATTTAAAGCTTACTTGTAGAAAAAGATTTTTTATGAAACATCTGTTTACTTCCGAATCGGTGTCAGAAGGGCACCCCGATAAAATTTCTGATCAGATATCCGATGCTATACTGGACGCCATGCTGAAAGATGATCCTGAATCGAGAGTAGCCGTGGAAACCCTTGTCACAACCGGCCTGGCAGTTGTATCGGGTGAGGTCAGGACCGAATCTTACGTGGATATTCAGGAGACCGTTCGTGATGTGATCCGTGACATCGGATATACAAAAGGGTCCTACCGATTTGATGCCGACTCCTGCGGAGTCATTTCTTCAATTCATCAGCAGAGCGAAGATATTGCCCAGGGCGTGGATGAAGGTGAACAAAAAAAACAGGGTGCAGGCGATCAGGGCATGATGTTTGGTTACGCCATCCGTGAAACGGATACATATATGCCCATGACTCTTCAATACTCGCACGATCTCTTGAGAAAACTGGCTCATATCCGAAAAGAGACGGCACTGATGCCATACCTGGGCCCGGACAGTAAAAGCCAGGTGACTGTAGAGTACGACGAACACAAAGTTCCCAAGAGAATTGATACCATTGTAATTTCGACGCAGCACGATGAAGGAGTGGAGCAGCCGCAGATAATTGAGGACATTAAAAAGAACCTGATTTCATCGGTCATTCCTACTGAACTGATGGATGCAGATACTATACTACATGTTAATCCGACGGGTAAGTTTGTCATCGGCGGACCTCACGGCGATACCGGCCTCACTGGACGAAAAATTATTGTGGACACATACGGTGGCCGCGGTGCTCATGGCGGGGGTGCTTTCTCAGGCAAGGATGCTTCCAAAGTGGACCGAAGTGCCGCATATGCAACCCGGCATATTGCTAAAAATGTAGTTGCCGCAGACCTCGCAGATGAGTGTCTTGTACAGGTTGCTTATGCTATCGGCGTCGCTGAACCGGTATCCATAAATGTTCACACTTACGGAACAGGGAAAGTAAGTGATATCGAATTAGCCAAAGCGATCTCCAAAGTATTTGACCTAACGCCTGCCGGAATCATCGAGCGGCTCGATCTGAAAAAACCGCGATTCCGTCAAACTGCTGCCTATGGCCATTTTGGAAGAGACGAGTTCACCTGGGAGAAACTCGATTATGTTGACGAACTGACCAATGCTGTAAAATAGGGCAAAATTTTCATGAGCCGTTTTCATGAATAAAAGTGCATCTATTTTCTGAGGGGCGGGTGTACGACGTTAAACGTCTCCCTAC
>JAWVZW010000408.1:0-2117 GCA_033721975.1 Balneolaceae bacterium | reverse complement strand
GCAAGCCTTCAGCCAACCGGAATGTCATTAACTCTTTTTGTGATGGCTTTTATTCAGCTGCTGATCACAGTGGCTGCACTGATGACCGGCATGCACAATCAGCCCGGCAGCTCACTGACTGAAATTGTGGGTATTAATACCATTTTTATCGCGCTATTCATGCTCTCCGGATTATTGTTCAGGCTTGCCGGCAAACATCTGGAAAAAGACGAACAATCCGAAACCCATTAATGGCCTTAAATTATGGTGATGAATAAAATCAAACAATCTGCCGGGCTTCGAATCTTTATCCTCGGCTTTCTGACGCTGATTCTCTTGATTCCGTCTGTACTGATACAGGAATTGATTTCAGAAAGGGAAAATCGCAGAGATTCCGTATCCCTTGAGGTAAGTGAAAAATGGGGAACTGCTCAAACCATTACCGGACCTGTTCTTTCCATTCCTTACAGATACAGAACGGAGCAAGACGGAATCATCAGCACCTCTACCCGGTATGCCCATTTTTTACCCAAAAACCTGGAGATTGAGGGCAACATTGAACCCGAAATCAGATACAGGGGTATCTTCGAAACCATTGTTTATACCACCAATCTGTCAATATCGGGCCATTTCTCTCCTCTCAGCTTTAACGGACTAAGTGTTCCCGCAGAGGATTTTATGATAGGTCAGGCCATTCTTTCGATCGGAATAACCGATATGACAGGAATCCGGCAGACGATCCCAATTGAGTGGGATGGCCGGCAGTACACTGCCAATCCGGGTATTGCCACAAACGATGTGCTGGCTTCTGGCGTATCTATTTCACCGAATCTGCAGGACGCCCGCGACCACTATTTTAACATTGATATTCACCTTAACGGAAGCTCTGAACTTCTCTTTTCTCCGGTAGGTGAAGAGTCAACTGTAGGGCTTACATCCGGCTGGCCTAATCCGAGTTTCACCGGAAATTTTCTGCCTGAACAAAGGGAAGTGAGCTCATCCGGATTCTCAGCAGGATGGAGTGTGTTACACCTGAATCGAAACTATCCTCAGCAATGGCTGGGGCCAAACTATGAAGTCTCCGCATCATCCTTTGGCGTGAAGCTGCTACCGTCTGTGGATCCATATCAGAAAGTAATGCGTACAGCTAAATATGCGATCCTTTTTATATCGCTTACTTTTCTCACTTTTTTCCTTTTTGAACTGTTCAGCAAAAAAGCCATCCATCCGGTTCAGTACCTGCTGGTTGGTACGGCACTATTGATTTTCTACACCCTGCTGTTATCGCTTTCGGAATACATCACATTCGGCCTTGCATACACAGTGTCTTCAGCTGCAATTATTTCACTGATCACCTTCTATGCTCACAAGGTTTTATCCGATTCCCGAAGAACAGGAATTCTGTTGGGGGTACTTATACTGCTCTATGGCTACCTCTACATCCTGCTACAGCTTCAGGATTATGCATTGCTGTTAGGCAGTATTGGATTGTTTACCGTTCTTGCAGCCGTGATGTATCTCACAAGAAACATCGACTGGTTCGAGGTAATGGAATCCCAGTCAGAGCCTGACTCAAGTATGAATAACCTGTAAAATCAGCTAAATCTGGCTTATCTGAACCATCACATAGAACATAATTGTGGCTTGAAAATTATTGATCTGTAACGCATCCCTCACTGGCAGTGGAAACGAGTTTTGCATATTTAAACAGCGATCCGTTTTTCACTTTCAGTGCGGGAGCTTGCCACTTCTTACGGCGCGACTCAAGTTCATCTTCCGAAATCTGAACGTTCAGTGTTCTCTCATCGGCATCAATCGAAATGATATCTCCGTCCCTTAAGAGACCAATTGTGCCCCCAAGCTGCGCTTCCGGGGTAATATGACCAATGACAAATCCATGGGTCCCGCCCGAAAAACGACCGTCTGTGATAAGCGCCACATCCTTACCCAAACCTGCACCCATAATCGCTGCAGTTATGGAGAGCATCTCCCGCATACCGGGTCCTCCCTTCGGGCCCTCATAACGAATCACAACAACATCTCCCTTTTTCACTCTTCCGGCCCTGATCCCTGTCAATGCATCTTCCTCCGACTCAAAAACGATGGCCGGTCCTGAAAAGCGGGTACCCTCTTTTCCT
>JAWVZW010000407.1:0-2216 GCA_033721975.1 Balneolaceae bacterium | reverse complement strand
CCGATTTTTTTCTGTTGATTCTGATTGCAGGTGCGGGTGATGAATTACAGGGAATCAAGCGAGGTGTTATGGAGATGGCCGATCTGATTGCCATCAATAAATCAGAAGGCAAAAATATGGAAGCTGCCCGGCGAGCTAAGCTCGATTATGAAAATGCCTTGTCTCTCTTTCCTGAACCACCCTCCGGAAAACGGGCAGGCGTATTCACCTGCTCAGGCTTACAAAATGAAGGAATTGAGGAGATATGGAAGAAGGTGGAACAGTATATCCGGTTCACAAAAAAAACAGGCTTTTTCAAGGAAAACCGCAGCGAACAGGCAGTCCATTGGATGAACGAAACCATTCACCAGCAGCTGAAGGATATCTTCAGCAGCAAGCCGGAAGTCAGGAAGGCCCTTCAGCAGATGAAAGAAGAGGTACGAAGCGGAACCGTATCATCCACAATGGCTGCTGACAAGTTGATTCGACTTTTTTTAAAGTCCTGAAAAGAGCACCAAAATAGTAAAGGAAATGGCTAAATAACAGGATAACTGACCCGGTCAGTTCATCTCCAGCTCTGCTTTTTCCGAGCTGAATCCCATTTCTTCCTCTTTGCCTTCGCCCAGGGATTTTTCCATTTCCGCTCGCAGTTTCTGAATCGACAGACCGCTGGTGAGCCCTCCATTTTTTGCAACGGATATTCTGCCTGTCTCCTCTGAAACGATCACCACAAACACATTATTGGTCTCGCTGACACCTACCGCAGCACGGTGGCGCGTACCGAATACGGAAGAGATATTGGGATTCTGAGAGATTGGAAGATAACAGCTCGCCGCTACAATACGTCCGCCCCTTATTACGACGGCTCCATCGTGCAGCGGTGTATCTTTTTGAAAGATGGTTTGAATCAACTGTGCATTGACCCTTGCATCGATGCGGACTCCCACATCAACGAGATCCTGAAGAGATGAACTTCTTGCAAAGACGATGAGTGCACCGGTTTTGGTCTGAGCCATATTCTTTACAGCTGCAATAACTTCTTCCACAACACTTTCAGAACCGGTCTTCCCAAAAATTCTGTCAAACGAGGTGTTTTGGCCCAGGCTGTAAAGCAGTTTTCGGATTTCAGGCTGAAAAATGATAAAGACGGCCAGCACACCGACGTCCACAACACTTCGAAGCATAAAATTCAGGGTGCTGAATCCTAAAAGGCTTACAATGGCATTTATCACAATGATAAAAACCAATCCAAAGGCAGCCTGTATGGCAAACGTACCCCGGATCCATCTGTATAGATAATACAGCATGGTGGCGATGACCAGCGTTTCAAGCAGGTCTTTAAGGCCAAATTCCAAAAATGCTATGGGTATCAATGGACTTCGATTGAGTGTCGGGCAATTCGTCTGCCGGGGAACGTGCTAAAGATACAAACAGTAAACGAATTTAGCTGTTTGACAAAGCAGCGAAAACTTTCACTGAGTCGGAGGCTTCCTGTACATCATGTACCCGCAATATGCTTGCTCCATTCATCAGTGAATGATAATGGACAGCCAATGTACCCGCAAGCCTTCCCTGAACCGGCCTGCCATTCAAGATGCCACCAATCATGGATTTACGAGATGCCCCCATCAGAACAGGGTAGCCAAATTTACAGAATTTTTGAAGCTCCGCAATAATCGTACAGTTATGCTCCAGTGTTTTCCCAAATCCGATACCCGGATCAACGATAATGGCATTTGTACCGTCTTCATTCAGACGACCTATTCCTTCTTCAAAGAAATGCATCAACTCGCTGACCACATCATTGTTTTCATAGGACGGATTCTCCTGCATGGTTTTGGGATCAGCAAGGGAATGCATTAACACATATCCTGCATCGTACTCTGAACAGAGACTAGAAAAACGCGGTTCTTTTCTCAAGCCGCTTACGTCATTTACAATATGAGTACCGGCGTCCAGCGCTGATTTAGCCACACCATATTTGGTGGTGTCAATGGAAAAGAAAGCATTTTCGAAAAGAGGTATTGCCTTTTCCAGAACGGGAATCACTCTATCTATTTCTTCCTGGAGGGATACGGGATCGGAGCCCGGACGAGTGGATTCTCCGCCCACATCTATGATGTCTGCTCCCTCATCAAGCATTTCCCCGATTCGATCCACAGCCCTGTTCAGGTTCAGATACTCACCTCCATCAGAAAAAGAATCGGGAGTGGTATTCAGAATGCCCATGATCCGGG
>JAWVZW010000406.1:0-2218 GCA_033721975.1 Balneolaceae bacterium | reverse complement strand
TTACAATCGGGATGAAAAAAAACAATATTAGATTACTGATTTCCCTTGCTGCGTGCCTGCTTATCATCACACCTGCGATCCTAAAAGCCCAGGTCCTGAATCAGGGCCCGGAGATGAACGCGGACATCGAAATGGAAAAAGAAACCCTAACGAATCTCTTATATGAATTTCTTGAGGGGGCATCCTACAACGACCCTGTAATTCATGATCGTTTCTGGTCTGAAGAGTTAATCTATACAGGTTCCAACGGCTCCCGAATCGGAAAAGAGGATATTATGAGCGGATTGAGCGGAAGCGGATCGCCGGACAGATCAGAGGAACCGGAAACCCGGTATGATGCCGATGAGGTTCAAATCAATGTTTATGATGATATGGCCGTGGTTGCCTTTCGTCTGATTGCCAATATCAATGAACCGGATGTTCAGGAAACCCGGTATTTCTACAATACGGGTACTTTCAGAAAGCACAATGGTGAGTGGCGTGCTGTGGCATGGCAGGCAACCGTTATTCCATAATGTCTGTTTGAAAAGACGTACAATCAATTCATAAGAACATGAAGAACCCGATTCTTGCTGCAGTGCAGCTCAACAGTCAGCCCGATACCCGACATCGCCTGGGGGATGCCCGTAAATGGGTGGAGCAGGCAGCCGGTGAAGGTGCCGGGCTGATTTGTCTGCCGGAGAATTTTGCTTTTCTGGGTGATGAAAAGCGGAAGCTGGAAGAGGCTTCGGAAATTTCGGAGATCGTGGAAAAGACTCTTCCTGAATGGGCATCGGAATTCGGGGTGACCATACTGGGCGGCGGCTATCCGGTGCCTGCCGGAACAGGAAAGGGTAAGATCTACAATCGTGCCGTGGTTGTGGATCCAAATGGTGATTTTAAAGCGAGCTATGATAAAATCCACTTGTTTGATGTGGATATATCCGACGAGGAGACCTGGAGGGAATCGGAAACCGTGGAGGCAGGAAAAACAGAAGCCATGGTATTCAAACCGGATGAAGATCATCTGCCCGCTGTAGGTCTGTCAATCTGTTATGATATTCGTTTTCCTGAGCTATACAGAAGGCTCGTGATTCACGGAGCAGATGTACTGGCGGTTCCCTCTGCTTTTACCCGGCCTACCGGGGAGGCTCACTGGGAAGTGCTTCTCAGGGCCAGGGCTATTGAAAACAGCTGCTATGTGATAGCCCCCGCTCAGTGCGGTCAGCATGGCAGTCATCGAAAAACCTGGGGACACTCCATGATTATTGACCCCTGGGGAAGAGTGCTCACCGAAGCCGGTGATAAACCGGGCGTGATCACTGCGGAATTTGACCCGGGTGTACTGGAGGATATCCGAAACCGGCTGCCCTCTCTCAGGCACCGGGTTCTGTAAACTGAATGAAAATGAGGTGATGAGATTGGTTGAGGTGTCCGAAAAAAGAAGTAGAACTAAATAGAATTATAGTTAGAGTTAGACTCAGAAAAAGTTGAAATCAGTAACTCTTCAAACACGGTCCCAAAAGAAGATGAAGCACCAGCACTATGGGAATGGATAAAAAAATTGAAAAGAAAACATGGACTCCAAAACGGTGGCTGATTTTGCTGACTGCTGTGGCTATTCTGTCGTTCGGAATCTATGCGATCTATTTTATGGATGTTCGTTCATCACAGAATGTGGACCGTGATCGTCTAATACTGTCAACAGTATCTGAAGATGTATTCCAGGAATACATTCAGGTTACGGGGACGGTTCAGCCCATTGAAACGATTTACCTGGATGCGATTGAGGGGGGTGTGGTTCAAAGAGTATACAGAGAATCGGGCAGCTCCGTGGAGCAGGGAGATACCATTTTAACCCTTGCCAATTCGGGACTCCAGCTGCAGGTTATGCAGCAGACATCCGGACTGTATGACCAGATTAACAATGTCAGGAATTCAAGGCTTAACCTTGAACAAAATACTCTGCAGCTTCAGGAACAGCTTGCGAATGCACAATCCCAGATGGAGATACTGGAACGTCAGTACCGGCGCCAGCAGATGCTGATGGAGCAGAACCTGACCTCACAGGAGGAGTTCGAAAATACACGGTCGAATTATGAGTATCAGAAACGCCGGTATGAACTGACGCGTGAGTCGTACCGGAAAGATTCCATTCAGGCCATCACGCAGGAACGCCAGCTCAATGAGTCGGAAGAACGAATGTATCAGAACCTGAATGCGGTACAGCAGATCCTGG
>JAWVZW010000405.1:0-2224 GCA_033721975.1 Balneolaceae bacterium | reverse complement strand
GAAATCAACCAAGAGCCATCCGTATATGATAGCATGATCAGCATTAATAATCGAACCCTACTTCACGAAGACCTTCGAGAACCTCCGGTTCGGGCTGACGATTGGGGATGGTAGAGTAGATGGCCATGATTTGCTCTATCTGGGTTCTGGCCACACTGTTTTGGGGGTTGATTCTGAGAACTTCGGTGAACTGAGTCAGGGCATTGTTCATGCGTGTTCTCATTTCGGTCTGATCGAAGGTATTCATGCTGTGAAGGCCGTAATTCAGATGAGTTTTCTCCAGAAGGAGCCGTATTTCAGGATCTTCCCTGTCTTCTTCACTCAGCAGAGTAAGTGCCGTTTCATAATCATTGTTTTCGATCAGCCGATCAATTTTCTGTGGAAGCGGCATATCCTCATCCACTATATCGGGAGTATCATTGCCGCACGAAGCAATGAATAAGCTCAGGATCATTAGCAGAAATAGTTTCGATAGTAATTGGCTTCTGTACATCTTGTTCAAAGGTTAATTATGTCAGTTTAAAAAATAGATGGGGGTCGGACTGATACAAAGCAGGAATACTCCCATGCTGATCCAACCCAAGATACGGCGCCCTTTTGTTAGCGGCTGCTCGTAAACTACCGGCGGATGTTCAACTTTAACAAAAAATACCAGGAAGAGACTCCATACAACCCAGATCAGTGATCCGGCCTGATCGATGGAGTTTGTGAAGTAGATAGTTGCAGCCGAAACAATCAGTGATACAGCCCAGACCGGCGCAATCCATAAGTGATTGTTGTGATACCCTTTTCGTAGAATCAGAAAAAGGATCAGAGCCCAGACGATGAAAGCTGTATGTCCATATCCGGGCAGCCATGACGTCAGATTGATATAGAGAAACGGGATAGCCTCCATTCCGGCGAGGGTGGTAATAAGCCCAAGACCGATTCGCGCAGTTTGCTGATGCTTCCGGTAACCCACAAGTGAATAGAGTATATGTCCTCCATCGAGCTGACCAATCGGCGTCAGATTCAAAGCCGTGAAAAAGAGCCCCAGCCAACCGGCAAATAGAAAGGGGAAATGGTACATCTCGTACATGGGAGGTACGTTATCAAAGAAGCTTGCCAGAAATGAATAGAGAAGCGTTTGGCCCAGAATGATGGTAGCATTCTCTTCTCCCTCGGGTAATGAGGGCGGAGTTTCGGGGTACTGCCCTGTGTCCTGAACATATTGGACGATCTCTTCATGACCGGCAAAATTTTCAATAAAAGTGGGTTCAGGAAGGGTTGAAAAACCGTACAAGAGTATCACAATGGAGACTACAAATCCGGCTATGGGTCCTGCAATACCAATATCAAACAGCTTGATCGTATCGCGGATTTTCTCCTCTATTTTTATCACGGCACCCATGGTACCAATACCGACCGGAAGAGGAATAAAATAGGGCAGTGTTACTTTCACATTATGATAAACGGCAGCAAAGTAATGGCCGAACTCATGCGTCGCCAGAAACCCAAGCAAAAGTACGGCAAAAAGAAGCCCCTGCGGCCACATCTCGAGGTACGAACTGGCGTCTGCAGACTGTCCGGTCCAGAAGATCCCTACGTATGTAACACAGATAAATGTAACAATGAAGAGTGCTGAGTGCTTTAAAATAGCTTTTAGGCCGGGCCGGTTCTTATTGGAAATCGGCTGATTACTGATTTCAGAATCTTGATCCGGTGTATATGGTTGAGGAAATGACAACAGGCTGGAATTACTGAATTTTGTAATTGAATAAGATGAATAAAAGATCAGGCAGATGGATCAGAATCATCAGGGCAGAGCTTCCCTCAAAACTGGCAAGGTCATGCATCGTGCGCCGCCCCGTCCCCTGCAAAGTTCATGGCCCTGGAAACTGATCGCAATTTTTCCTTCAGTTTTATAATCAAAGGGTTTATCCGAAAATTTTTCAATGAATGAGAATTGATCCATATGGGTGTAGCCGTGATCAGAGAGAGCCTCAAAGGTTTGGGTGTTTCTTTCATAACCCACGATAACGCCCGGGGCTAGCGCAAATACATTGGCTCCATCGGTCCACTGTTCCCGAAACTGATTGATGCGCTTAGATCCACCGCATTTGATAAATGTGAATTTCTTTTCAGTCAGTTCTTCCAATGCTGATTTCAGCGACTTTCTTTTCCTGGCGTGAACCGAACCGTTAACGGAATGAAGGTGAACAACATTGTCTGTTTGTTCTTCGAT
>JAWVZW010000404.1:0-2233 GCA_033721975.1 Balneolaceae bacterium | reverse complement strand
TTCGCCACCATTTTGATCCATTTCCTCGCTGCTGAAACGTGTGCCGGTATAGGCTGCATCTTCATTAAAGTGCATATACATCATCATGGGAGGCTGGCGCTCTCCATCCTGATTTGTACTCTGCACCTCCATAGTGGTAATCATATCAAAGCGGTAGGAATCTTCGGTGGTTACGTTGCTGTTGAAAGGCAGCGAGAAACCTCTGCTGCTGTCTCCGGAGCTGAATCCACCTTCCCCGAAAATTGAATTCCACGAGTTTTCAACCATCTGTTCAGCAGCCTGATCAAGTTCCTGGTTCACTTTTTGCTCAACTTTGTCTTCAACCTTTTGCTGTACCCTGTTCTTCAGCCGTTTTAAGATTTGTGATTGAGCAGCAGATGCAAAAATCAGCATGGTCATTAACAGAATCATGAAAGCAATAAGTTTTTTCATCAGTTTCCTCCGCGGATATGTAGTATGAGAGACGTATTTTCAGGATTGATCGATATACATCTTCTTCCGATGATTGATCATGAATTCCCTTTGTTTATATATGCGCAAAATGGATTTAAAAAATCTCATCGAATGAAATATTCTCGTCAGAATAGGGAAAAATCCATTCGTCAAAAACCTTCAAATCATTCTGTTTTTTTAGATTCGCAATGCCTATCGTTGATCATTCTGTGTTTTGACCCTCAATCGAAGAAATTCAGGACATGCTGGATATTCAGAAACGCCTTTCAAACACATTTTATGCATTGCTTGCTCTTCCCGCAACGGCTATGGGATTTGCCCTATCAGTACAGATAGCGGCACTAAGCTGGCTCCTGACGTATCAATATGGCCTGGACATTTCCGATATCGGACTGGTATGGGCCACCGGTCCTATTGCAGGTATCGTGGGACAGGTTATCATCGGGATCATCAGCGACAATGTCTGGATCTGGAATGGCCGACGCCGTGTTTTTATCGTGATTGGGGGTACCCTGGCCTCTCTGATGCTGCTGGCCCTTCCCAATATTGGGGTGATCCAGGCAAGCCTGGGCCTGGAAGCGGTGTTGGGATTGGCAGTACTCATTTCCATGATTCTGGACCTTTCTATCAACGTATCCTTTAACCCGACAAGATCCATTATAGCGGACGTAACACCGGAAGGCAGGGCCCGCACAAAAGGATATACATGGATGCAGACGGTCTCCGGGACGTTTGGGGTGCTCTCTTATTTTATTGGAGCTGTCTTCGGGAATATTGAGCTGATCTACTTTGGCGTGGTATTGGTCTTTTTCTTCTCGGTGATCCCTCCATTTTTCATTAAAGAACCCAAGTATCTGGGGCGCTATGGTGAGGACGAAGATGCGATTGCTTTGGAAAAGGAAAACACTGACGAGTCGGAAATCCCCGGATCTGTTAATGACGCTTCGCTGAAGCAAATTCTACTCAGTATTCGCCCCTTATGGGGATTTCTGATTTATGGTATCTATGCCATTATCAAACGACTTTCGGGTTTTGAGATTCCGGGCTACTACTTTGAATACTTTGCGCTGGGTCTGTCCGTACTCCTCATCATTCAGGCATTGCTGAAATCTGAGGCGGGATTGTCGAAGGAGGAAGCCGGCAAGATTGGATTCCAAAAGGTGCTGGCGGCACACTCGTTTTCGTGGATAGGGGTTCAGAGTATGTTCATCTACTTTTTTGCCTTCGTTAGCTACCAGATGCCCGGGCTGATTGCGGATCAGGTGGGAAGTGTCGTCAACTGGAGTTTCTTTTCACTCAACCTGGTAGCGGCCATCATTCCTGTCATGGCTCTTGAGCCGCTGGCCAATCGGTTTGGAAGGGTAAAAACACACGCCACATCACTGGTGATTATGGCTGTGGGATATGCAGCCATGTGGCTGCTGGGAGATTCTCCATGGACACTCTACATACTGATGATTGTAGTGGGCGTTGGTTGGGCATCGATTATTAGTCTCCCGTTTGCCATTATGTCTCAGAAGATAGCACAGAACCAGATGGGTCTTTACATGGGTCTGTTCAATTTATCTGTGGTTCTGCCGCAGCTGGTTTCCAGTTTTGCAGTGGGCGATATCATGAATGCCGTTCCCAATAAAACCGTGCTTCTGATCATTTGCAGCGTAACGGTCTGTTTCTCCGCAATCGCCTGGTTTCTCGTGAAAGAACCAAAGGATGAGATGACGGAGAATCCCGTATTGGTGGATGAGGAGTATGATGAAGGAAAGTGAAACGTCAGACGTCA
>JAWVZW010000403.1:0-2247 GCA_033721975.1 Balneolaceae bacterium | reverse complement strand
CCGGCCGGCGCCATGATTTCAACATCTCGTTTTCTGACAACCCGGTTAGGATCGTTTTCTGCAACTTGTAGTTTCATGAGCGTTAAGATAAGGAGTGAGAATTTTCCCCGAATCTATAAAATAGCAGTTTTAAGAGAATTTTGTATGTTAATTTATTCTGATAAAAGTATTTTACTGGTCTGATGGTTTCAAAGATTTTGTTACAGAAATGAATTCTACTAACGAGCATGAAAAAGAGTAAAAAGACAGCCATTATTCGAACTGTAGCAGCGTTAATCGCGGTGATTTTTGGAGGTTTAACTGTTTTTGTCGGCGGGCGAACCCTGCTGGGACTCTTTGAGCCGGGTTATCCGATTTTCTTACCGTTGCTGATTTTTAACTTCGTGATGGGCTTTATCTATGCCGGAACGGGATTATTGATCTGGAAGAGTCATGCGAAAGCTTTGAAAGCTACCCGAATGGTATTTTATGTGAATCTTTTCACATTACTCATCATCGCTATTCTTTATCTCTCAAGCGAAGTAGTGGCTATAGAAAGCGTATTCGCCATGACATTCAGGACAGCAATATGGCTTGCTATTTATTTGGCGATAAGAGGTCCGAATGGAAAAAATAATGCCTGAGTATGCTAAATTTTTGAAGTCGTGATTGTGAGAAGAGCAAATTACCCGTCTGACCGCTTAGAGCGGTCTGACGGGTTCTGTCACAACAATCAGGCAAAAGCTTCTACAGCTATCTGGTAAGCATGCAAGGGATTTTCCTTATTCATTTCAGTTTTTTCGTTGAACTCTTTCACATCATCCAGAATCTTTTTAACTGTGGCTTCATCCTGGAATGAAAAGAACAGTGTGGAATAGATCCCCTTGTCAGGTTGAGAAAACCAGCTTCGAATATCCGGTTGATGCTCCTCTGTTCTAAAACCGTACATTTCCGTTTCGCTATAGATAGGTACATTGTTTTTGGTCATCATCGCCCGAACTTCGTTTTCAAATTCTGCGACACTAAGAATGATTAGTAATTTCATAATGATTGAGGATTGTGGGTTGAATATATAAGGAACCGACTACACAGGCATTCAATGAGTCAAGTCTATCTGCCTGTATAGCCGATTAGATGGTATTTATTTAGTAATGATTTCTTGAGTGCTACGATTCTTTTTTGTCATGAAATAGATTAATGGAACGGTAATCAGAGTCAGTGCAGTTGAAGCGATCGCTCCACCCATCAGGGAGATTGCAAGTCCCTGGAAAATGGGATCGAACAGGATCACGATTGCACCGATAACAACAGTTCCTGCCGTTAAGAGAATCGGCATGGTTCGAACTGCACCGGCCTCAATCACGGCATCATGAAGAGAGTTGCCCTCTTTCAGGCTGATCTGGATAAAGTCGATCAGCAGTACTGAGTTTCGGACCATGATACCCGCCAATGCAATCAGCCCGATCATGGACGTCGCGGTAAAAAACGCTCCGGTCAGCCAGTGCCCGAGCAGGATTCCGATGAGTGAAAGCGGAATGGCAATCATCATAATAAACGGAACTCCGAAATCCTGGAACCAGCCGACAATCAGGATGTAAATAATCAGCAGAACCACGGCAAATGCAATTCCCAGGTCACGGAACACTTCAAGCGTGATCTGCCATTCTCCGTCCCATTTTACAGTGACATCTTCACTGGTAAACGGCTGTCCGGCATACTGCTGTTCAAGGCTGTAACCGGCAGGCAGGTCAATGGCGTCAATTTGATCCTGTGCATCCAGGATCGCATATACAGGACTTTCAATTTCACCCGCTACCTCAGCAGTTACATAAACAACCCGGCGTTGATTTTTTCGGTGGATACTTTTTGCCAGGGTCCGTTCCTCTTCCTGAACCAGGTCGGTAACAGGTACCATTGAACCGGTTTGAGATTGAACATACAGGCCTCCAAGGTTTTGAACTCCGGCCCGCGAGGACTCATCCAGTTTCATCTTGATAGGAACCAGGCTGGCTTCATTCTCATCATACAGAGAACTTACCGGATGCTGACCCAGAATCATGCCCAGCGACTCTGTTACCTGCTGAGGCATTACACCTGTAACAGCTGCTTTTTCTCTCTGAACGGCAAAGTGATATTCAGTCTGTTCATCTTCCACCATCCAGTCTGTATCCACAATTCCGGGGGTTTCAGAGAAGATTGTTTTGATATCTTCGCCGATCGCCCGTTGCATATCCAGGTTGGGGCCATACACTTCTGCAACCAGTGTGG
>JAWVZW010000402.1:0-2252 GCA_033721975.1 Balneolaceae bacterium | reverse complement strand
AGCGATGCCGGATACCCAAGCATCTGGCCGCAGAGATGGTGGCATATGATACCGGATCCGGAGAATTGAGAACACATTATGCCGGTTTTTTGACAGCGGTTTCGGAGGAACGGCAGAAGACGGCGGCGCCAGAGCTGTACTGGAGGTTCGGTCTCACGATGTGCCCTTTTTGATTGAGCATGGCCAGACGTTCTGCAGTATGGTTTTTGAACCCAACAGTGAGATTCCGGATATCATGTATGGTAATGATATTAAAAGCAACTACCAGGGGCAGGGATTGAAGCTTGGCAAGCATTTCAGACAATCTTAGACTGAGCAAAAGCCGATACGATATGTCAGTGAACCGATGCATTTGTCACGACGTTTCCTTTCGTGATATTAAGGAGACAGCCAGTGAAAAGGGATTGTATTCCCTGGAGCAGCTCCGGGAAGAGGGAATATGCAGCACACAGTGCAAGCTTTGTGAGCCTTACATCAGAGAGATGCTCAGAACCGGACAGACATCCTTTGAGCCCGGTCTTTTCTTTAAAAGTGATCCCGTCAAATGAATCTTTTCTATGCAGAACCGGGGCAGATACGTCCGCCAATCATAGAGCTCATAGGAAGTGAAGCCGATCATGCCCTAAAGGTGATGAGGTACCGTAAGGGAGATGAAATTCACATCACAGATGGTAAGGGCGCCCATTATACGGCCGTGGTTTCTGACAGCTCAAAAGGAAGACTGGTTGCAGAGATTTCGCATACGCAACACGAAGATAAAGAAAATTCTGAGCTGATTATCCTGATCGGTTTGATACGCAAACGTGACCGAATGGAGTTCGCAGTTGAGAAATGTGTGGAGCTTGGAGCGAATCAAATTTACATATTTCGGGGAGACCATTCCGAAAAACAGAAGGTCAGAACGGACAGGATAGAGGCTACAATTTTATCGGCTATGAAGCAGTCACTTCGCTTTGTCAAACCGGGATTCAAACTCTTTGACAGCCTTGCCGAAGCTATTGCTGATCCGTCTATAACAGGGACCCTGATAGTAGCGGATGAGACAGCCGATCAGGAAAATGAAGCAGATCCACTGAATGTAACGAATGAAATGAATCACATTCTGGTGGTGGGTCCTGAAGGAGGGTTCTCCGAGAAAGAACGCTCTCTTCTAAAGAAAGCCGGTGCAAAAACGTACTCTTTGGGAAAAAAAAGGCTGCGAACCGAGACGGCTGCAGCCATTATGGTAGATCGATTCAGAAAATCTTGATCGATCCGATCAATCAGTTGAAAGAGTCCATGTTGCCGTTGATGCCTGCCTGCTGCTCTGCATAGATCTCGAGACGTTCCACTTCATCCCACAACCGCATTGCTTCCTGCAGTGTTTCATTGAAGGCATCATTCACAATCGGGTAGAAATATTCAGTTCCCCAAACCTGACGGGCGAGTTCCGCTTTCAGACGGCCGTGATTCATGGTTACAAGCTCATCATACGTTTCCCTCGAGAGCTTGAGAATTTCGTCATCTTCAATCACAGGCTCCGACACATCATCTGAAAACTCCATTCCCTGCTCTTTCATCATGGCAAGAAACATAGCCTTATCCCTGTCACTCCATTCAAAATCAGATCTGAAGGCTTCAAAATCATCTTCCCAGCGATCGCGGAATGATTCACCCTGCTGATCGAGGTAATCGCGCACAAAATTGAAATCGACTCTGTTTACGAGCATGAAATTAAACAGATAGGGTGATTGCGTGGTATCTTCCTGAATAATAAAGTCAGGAACAATCCCCCCGCCGCCCAGTACAGGCCGGCCGGCTGCCGTTTGAAAATGAAGTGAGTCGGGTACTTCATCCTTGAAGTACTGAATATCCATGGAAGCATCCGTGGAACGGTGATGAATTTCATATGCGTAGTCTTCATCACTGCCGTTAAATGGTTTTTGAATTAGACGACCTGAAGGAGTCAGATATCGTGAAATGGTAACACGGATGTTACTGCCGTCTACCAGCCCATATTGCTGCTGTACAAGCCCTTTACCAAATGTTCTGCGACCAACTATCAGGCCGCGGTCATGATCCTGAATGGCACCGCTCACAATTTCACTGGCTGATGCGGATCCTTCATTCACCAGTACAATGACGGGTGTATCCTTAATGGATCCGTTGCGACGAGAAACCACTTCCTGATTAAATCGGGAATGACGGCTTTGGGTGGAAACAATTTTCGTATTTCTTGGAAAAAATTCTTCCGATATGGCTATAGCCTGGCT
>JAWVZW010000401.1:0-2256 GCA_033721975.1 Balneolaceae bacterium | reverse complement strand
AGCTTTAAAGAGAGTTTTGATCCTTACTTTGAAATACCGGCACCTTACAATGTTTATGGGAAAACCAGCGGCAGAAAAACTACTCCTTATTTCCGTGGCTGCATACCTCACTTTTGTCAAAATTTGCACACACCTGCTTCCTTTCAGGACACTCTCTTCCCTGATTCAAACCGGGGATAAAAAAACAGCTTCGATGCCTGAAAGAGAGTCTGGTGAAATCACCGATAACATCGCTCGCCGCGTAAGAAGCGTGAGCAAAAAACTGCCCTGGAATTCCAGCTGTCTGGTTCAGGCAGCGGCGGCCAAGCTTCTATTAAGAAGAAGGGGCATTCCAAGCAGCATCTGCTTCGGAGTCAGGAAAAATGGCGCTCAAATCAATCAGCTTGGTGCCCACGCATGGCTGATGATCGATGAGGATATTGTTCTGGGAGGGGATATTGCTGATCAGTATACCCAGGTTTCCACACTCACTTGACATCTAAAGATCCTTTCGTATAAGCAAAACTTTCAATAAGCACCTTTACATCAGAAAAATGGATAATAGAACAAAACTTAGAAGAACCGACCGGGTGATCGCTTCCTCCCTGGATGATGAAATTGTGATGTTTGATGCCGAAAATGGAAAGTATTACGGCTTGAATAATGTGGCTGCTGCAATCTGGAACTCCCTCGAAGAAGAAAAAAGTATCATTCAACTCTGTGAGTCTCTTTCTGAAACCTTTGATATCACAGAAGAGAAATGCCGCGAGGAGGTCATCGATTTTTTACCGGAACTGCAAAAGAAAGGGTTGATTGAAATCGTTAAAGAGTAATCTTAATTCAATCTGTGCTTTTCACCATCCGGCCATGGTTAAAGTTTCAAAACAATGATCCGAAAAAGCCTATTCATTTTGTCAATCATTCTCACTTCTCTGCCGACCTTGATGTTTGGTCAGTCCACCAAAGAGGAGATTGAAGAATCCATTAAACAGGAGGAGATGCCGGAAGGGGCCATCTCTGCAATCAGCGAATTCTGGGAAAACCTGAGTACCGGCGCCTATTACCGTGAAACCGGCGGGGAAATGGTAACCTATGAGGCCAAACTGGACTGGCAGGGCTATCAGTACAGCATCGAGTTTAACGAAAGCGGCCGCTTGCTTGATATTGAACAGCTCGTGGGTTTTGAAGAACTTCCTAAGTCCATACGCGATTCAGTGTTAACCTACCTGGAGAGTGAGTACACAAAACATGAAATAACCCGGGTGCAACGGCAATTTCTGGCAAATGAAAAAGATGAAGACAATGAAGATGTCATCGAAGATGTGCTGGAACGGGATTTTGAGGATCTGCTCATTTTGTATGAGCTCGAAGTGGATGCACAAAACAAAAAGGTCCTCGGTTCTTTTGAGTTACTGTTTGACGATGACGGAGAATTGGTTCAGAAGAGAAGAATTGTAAGACGTTCACTCGATAATATTTGGTAATTAATGCATTTTCTCAGAGGTACCCTGTCACTTTTGACAGCCTTTCTATTTATTTCAACCGTGTCAACAGCTCAGGATCGTACAGACTGGATCTGGAACCCCGAATACTCCTATACCTGGAAGCAATCCGACCGGCTGGGCTATAATGTGAAACTGACTCTTTTCAATTCCATTGCCGACCTGGACAATCGTTCCTCCATACAGTACGTGGAGCCTCAATTTTCATTCTCTTACGGTGTTTCCACCAGGTTAAAGATCGGAGGAGGGTACTACTACCGATGGTCGGCTCCTCTTCTGGACGGATACCGATACGAGCACCGGTTTCTGCAGCAGGCCGGTTTTGTGAACTACATCGGTGACCGGCGGATTGTACACCGGATCCGGACCGAACAGCGGATTCGCTCTTCGTCTTATAAAAATCGTATCCGCTACAGACTGAGTTACGACTTTCCCCTTGAAGGAGACCGCCTGGATCCGGGTGAAAAATATATCATCCTGAAAAATGAGATGATAGCCGCCTTCAATGCCGAAACCGGTGACGCCGAAAACCGGGCCTCAGTTGGTCTGGGGTGGTTTTTTAACCGTAAACAAAAATTTGAGATCGGCCTGCAGTACCGAACGCAGGATATCTTCAGTGGCGACGGAATTTCCCATCTAATCCTGTTCAGTACCTCATACTACCTGAACCGGTAATACAATTGTCCGTGCCTGACGGCACTCGCTCTTTCGAGCTTGCACTTTTCCCAGGGATAAATCCCCGGGTTACAAGATGGGTCGCAGCTACGCTGCTTTT
>JAWVZW010000400.1:0-2315 GCA_033721975.1 Balneolaceae bacterium | reverse complement strand
ATTCAGGCAAAGGTTAACACTGTTACTCTCTTAATTTACACTTTGCGCGGACTTTTAAAAATTTGTTGCACAAAAAGTTCTACTTTTCCGATAGTTAGGTATATATGATGAAATAAATACAGGCATTATAAGAATGGATGACAAGATTCAGATAGAGGAAGCAGTTAAAGATAAAGCGGAGCTCATGTTTTCCGGAAAACAGAAAACCATGGGTGATGCAATGGGAGTGCGGTATGTAAAAATCAGTCGTGATGAAATGGTTGCCGAGCTGCCTGTGAGTGAAAATACCATTCAACCCTTTGGCATTTTACACGGAGGAGCTTCCGTGGCACTTGCAGAAACCCTCTCATCTATCGGTGCCTGGCTGAATCTTGATTCCGAAGAAAAAACAGCAGTGGGACTTGAAATCAATGCCAATCATGTCAAAGCGGTCAGAAAAGGCAATACGGTTAGAGGCATCGCAAAGCCGATACACCGTGGTGCCCAGACTCAGGTATGGGAAACCCGCATCGAAACCGAGAATGGTAAACTGGTGTGTATCTCCAGGTGTACGCTGGCTGTGATTAAACGAAGGTAGGGGGGGGTGAGCAGGCAAAACCGATTTATCCTTCTATCATAGGAATCACTTTTGCTAAGCTTTGATTTGACTTAACCAAATTAATTAATCCGTCATATTCACTACGGATCATCCCCCATTACCCCCTTCAAAGGGGGACACTCTTCAACAAACTTGTATTTAGAACTCACTCAATTCAAAGCAGCGACTTCTGGCTGCCATATCGGTTCAAATACTCTTTCAGCTTCACTTTTTTCCGGGTGCTGTCGCTGGTCATATAACGAAGCTTGCCGAATATGGGTCTCTCCTGCCAGGCACGGTCGAAGCGGCCAAAGCACCAGAATATTCCTGAATAACTGTTTGGGTCGCGGCCGTCAATGGCATATGTGTTGTTCAGATCGATCAGGTACTCCAATGCCGTTTCTGGATCCGGAGTCCAGTCTATAACTTTCTTACCCCACAGCATTCTCAGGTAATTGTGAATAATTCCATCTTCGCGAAGCTGCGTTTGCGCTGCATTCCATATTTCGTCATGCGTTTGAGAGTTTTCAAGCTGTTCGTATGAGTACTCCCATTCCCGTGGGTCATCGCGATGTTCGTTCATCGTTTCCAGAGCCCAGTCGGGAAGGCTTTCAAACTGATCGTAATCCTCTCTGTGATGGGCAAAATGGAAGCCCACTTCCCGCCATGTGATGATTTCATCCAGAAAACCGTCAATATTCGGGTTTCCGTTAAAAAAACCACCCGTCGAACCTTTGTTGAATGTGATGTTATCCAGATCCCATCCATCCGGCTGATGCTCCAGAACAGCTTTAACCACTTCATAGGATGAGATTTTACCAAAATGAAGCCACGGACTCAGATGACTGGTTTTATTCTCATCCGGGTCATTTCTTTTCTCATCATACTCGAGCAGGGAATCCTTGATAAACTGACCCATCATGCCCAGCGCTGCAGACCTTCCGCCTTTCCAGTCAATAGGTTTTACATCATGGTTGATGTCCAGCCCTGAGACAAAATCAGGTATGTTATTCAAAGCTTTTGATGCATCAGGAAGTCCTTCAATAATGGAGTCCGGCAGATCTATCGATGATTGATTTTCCAGTTCCTTCATGGGATCCTTCTTTGGCGGATGGGTAAATGCTTCCACAAAATTTTTCTGCATGATCTTCCGAAAGAAATAGGCACTGTAGGGATCTTTGTCCGTAAGCCCCAGGGGAATGATCCCGTTGCTGTCCACCGTGATATACGGAATTTCCAATTCATCGGGATATTTTTGATTCCGTTCACGCATGATAAAAACCGGATACTCGTCTGTAACGAGTACACAAGCGCGGTCGGCCAATTTCTTTAGAAGACGGTCATACTGACCCGCTTCTTCTTCAACAAATGACACATAATTCCATCCTTTATCACCGGCTACATCTAAATGTTCTTTCATGCCCTGCATCATGAAGGTGTGGGAGCGGTCGGTAGCCCAGGGGTAATCGCACGAAAACGCCTCCAGTATCAGCAGCGGCTTGTCCAGTTTATTGGCCCAGCCAACAGCATATTCAAGTGCATAATTATAGTGAAACCTGCGATTTATCTGCATCCAGTAAAGAACATAGTCCCCATCTTCACGGGGCTGCAGATCGTTCTGTTTAAATACACGATGAGAGTTGATTGATTTCATGAATATCGAAACATAAACGACTTATGACTCATTCCCTTGAATAAGAAGCAACCGGATTTACACAATCAGCTTTGTCATAAGCTT
>JAWVZW010000399.1:0-2319 GCA_033721975.1 Balneolaceae bacterium | reverse complement strand
TCCGGACGAATCAGCTTTTTCCACTCCGGATCGATATCCATTGGTTCTGTGCGAATGGGATGTGCTCCTTTTTCATTTTCCTGCAGGAAAACGAAGATCTGGTCCTCATCCACTGCTATTGCTCCTTTCTGGCTTACCTGGTGTTTGAGCGTAACAAAACAGAGTTTACCCGAAGAACCTTTTTTTTCACTCACATCGGTTAACGTCGATATTCTTTCGGCTGGAACTCCGGTAACCAGCGGCTTTTTAAATTCTAGTTTACCGCCGGCCCACATCCTTCTGGGAAGATCGCAGAGTGGAATCAGTGAATCATTTCGCGGAGTCCCGCTGACGCCCAGTTTAGCGTTGGTATGAGAAGAGTGAAAATAAGCCCAGTGTGCGCCGGTAATAAGTTCACTGCCATCGCCTATTTCTGCCGGATTGTGATTGAGCATTTCTGCAAAGCGCTGAAGCTGCTCCGGCGCCATGGAATCACTCCTGTTTTCTGACTTGCCTATCCATTCATCAGCATTCATGGCTCTATCTCCATTTTGAGCGTTCATCCTATTCACTCTCCCGACATGCCACGCTATGGGCTTCTGACCCATACCTATTCTTCAATATAGCTGATACCATCCAGTTTCTGTAACCTGATACCGCACGGCTCTCTATTGTATCAACCCATATAATGTATCTATGCCAGAAACAAAAAAAGGCCGCAATTCAGCTGAAGATGCGGCCTCTTTAAACACACCTGATTATGGGGTCAGTCCTGATCCTTACCCTGATTATTCATCATTTCCTGCATCTTAGATGAATCGACAAACTGCAGCTGATTGCTGAGAGAGGTCTGGAGTTCTTCAACATCATCATCACTCAGAACTTCTGATAGATCCTCCACACCAACTTTTAGAAGCAGGTTATAGATCATACGATTGAACAGCATCTGGTGCGCGGCAGATGAAAGCTGCATCAGCTGTTCCTGCGGAACCTGTGCTCCGCTAAGTTTAATTTTATTAAACACCGGCTCCAGCATTTTCTCCATCTTCTTGCTGAGCTGTTTTTCCAGTTCACCGGCATCCTTATTCTCCTTGCTGGTTACTTCTTTTCCCGATGGATCGACTAACTTCATGTGACTAAATACTTTTTTATTGTTTACTTGTTTACCATTACAACGTTAAAGATACGGCTTACAATTCCGTATCGAAACTAAACCCGGGAGAGCTCTTTTTCACAAAACCCTAACCGGTATTAAGGTCAATTGGAAAATAATGTAAAGGGGTTGTGCATTCTTTCTCTCCGTTTAAGATATTATCGGGTCTGCTAACCACAACTATAGAACTTATTATGAATTCACGCCGTATTCTATCACCTCTTTCACTGATCGTATTCTTTTTCTTTTTCACGATCGCATCTTTATCCCTGTCCGGCTCCGCAATTGCACAGGAACGCCCCAACTTTGAGCTTGCCGAGCGTTTTACCGGAGATAACATGCAGAAAATGACCGGGAGCACCAATCTCCGGGCCAACTGGATTGAAGACCAGGAGCAATTCTGGTATGAATGGGAAAACGCAGACGGAACCCGCTGGATGTATGTGGATGCAGCCCGTCAGCAGATGCGCCCGCTTTTTGATCGCGAGAGAATGGCCGCTGAACTTGCGCTGGAATTTAACAGGGGCTTTGATGCAAACAATCTGGAACTTCGCGGTTTCGATTATGACACGGATCGCGAACTCTTCTCATTTCACGTAGACAGTATTGAGTTCAAATATTATGTAGAGAACAATGAGCTGGTGAAGGGTGATTCACTGGAAGCAGAGACCCGTGAACGCTGGGCCACCTACTCGCCCGACAGTACCTGGATTGCCTTTGCGAGAGAGCACGACCTGTATGTGATGAGAGCCGATGACCCCGACAGCACCGAAATCCGACTTACTGAAGACGGGGAGCGATGGTACAGCTACCAGGCTGATCACGGGGATACCACATCCACTGAGCGACTTCGCAGCCGTGCCAACTGGTTTGAGGATTCAGAGAAACTGTATGTGAAACGGCAGGATTACCGCGATGTGGAAGAGCTTTGGGTAATCAATACCGTTGAGGAACGTCCCGAACTGGAAACTTACAAGTACGCTATGCCGGGCGAAGACGGTCATTACCAGGATGAAATACTGGTATTTGATATGGAAACCAAAGAAAGTGTAAGGCTGGATACCGACAAGTGGCCGGATCAATCTTTGGGAGGAGTCTATTTTAACGGCGGCGGAATCTTTGAGACTGAGACGTCCGACTACCTCTATATCCTGAGGCGAACCCGGACATGGGACGAAATCGATGTT
>JAWVZW010000398.1:0-2331 GCA_033721975.1 Balneolaceae bacterium | reverse complement strand
TTTAACGGTATTGAAAACCAGAATTGCCAGTGCAGAAGCCACAGCGGCGCCCTCTATTCCATATTGGGGAATCAGCAGGTAATTGGCACCCACTGTAACGATGACCAGAATGATATTGCTGAAAAAACTGACGCGGTAATGACTCGAGTTTAGAAGTATGATTCCATTAGCTCCCGTTCCCACCTCAATCAGTTTTGCGAGGCCAATAATAAAGACAACCCAGCGCCCCGTAGAGTATATCTCTGGAAGAAACATATAGAGCAAGTCCAGGTTGATCCAGATCAGTCCGAATATAAAGATGCCTGGGATCAACTGATTCAGCGATGTTTTTTTATACATCACCGCAACTTCAATCCATTTCTTATTCTTGATGAAATCGGAAATAAGCGGACCGGCAATTTTTTCAACCGATCGCTGAGGCACGGCAATCACCGATCCTATGTAAAATGCGATGGCATAAACCGCAGTACTTTGAAGTCCTGCCATAGCTCCGAGCATGATGACGTCTACGTTCCACACAATTACCGTGGTAAGACCTCCAAGCAGGGAGAACAGGGAATAACCTGCCATTCCCCTTACCAGCTTCCTTCTCAACAGATCCATTCTGGGTTTTAGCTGAAGTCCGCCTTTTCTGGCAATCTGAACAATCAAAAGGACGGGCTGAATACCGTAGCTGAATACAAATAGTGTGATAAATTGCGGAAATGAAAGCTGCTCAAAAAGATAGAGCAGTAACAGGAGGATGACGATTATTCTTTGGAGCACTTCATTCAAGAATGATCCCGACACGGCATCCCTTAGAGATCGCAAATAGTTGTTGAGCACTTCGAAATAGAGAACAAAGAGTGTGAGGGGAATTACCCACAGGTAGTAATCGGCAAACAGCGGAGAGCGGTCTGAGTATAAGGAAACGATAAGCTGATCAAAGAGGAAAAAGAGTATGGTGAACAGCAGAAATCCGCCAAAAGGAATGATCAGCGCCCAGAAAAGTAGGCCGTGCCGTTCCGGCGATACTTTTTTGAAAAATGGAAAATAACGGAGTATGAGGTTGTGAAACCCGAGATGTGCGAACTGAGAGCAGATCAGTGATGCTGAAATTAACACCCTCGTTAGGCCGTACTGATCAGGATTCAGAATATGCGGATACAGAAAAATCGTCAATACAAACCCCAAGCCTATCCCCAGATAGGTAATGGCAGCATTCTGAATACTTTGACGGATTACGATTCCCAAAATGTGTGATCTGTCTTTATCGGGTGCGTAATGATAACATGTTAATGACTTTACGCCCGGGCAGCCATCAAAATAGCAATCCCTTTTATGAATACGGAGTTTTTTTACATGGTAAAAATCACCCTAAGCCGGTCTCTGAGCCACTTAAACAGAAGACATTTTATAACCGTTAAAAATTTGAAAAATTTATTGTAACAAAATTATTTGGGCTCCCTCCTTCCTTTCAGAGAGTAGATTAAAATTCATTCATAGGAGGAGTATCATGGGTAAGATTAATGTTTCAAGCCTGAAAACCTGCATTGAGAGTGCAAACCGTTCATTCCGTCAGCTGGAGAATGAAAAATCTTTTGAAATGCATATTGTATCCGGTTCAAAAACGGAAAATGTGGATTCACTGATTCAGTCGACTCAAAACATGCTTAAAAATATTCCGACTTTCTCTCAGACGGGTTCATGACCTGTTTGCAGAAAACCGGCTAATACCCATAAGCGAAACTTGATTAGCAGTGCGGCTGCCCCCCATTTGCCTTTAATGATATAGTTAAGGGACAGCACAAAACTGCCGGCGAGTTTTATCACTTCAGAGAGTAGTTTAAGCATGGTTCCGGAAACGGAAGCCTGCACCCGGATCCGTTCACTCCGGCCAATACCCACCGACTGGTTTCTGAGATAGGACTTATTGAGCCTTTGAGGCCCAATTCTATGATGGAGCGCCATCCTCGGCCAGTACATCAATTGAATACCTTGCTTCCGTGCCCGGGCAAAAAAGGCCTTTTCCTCACTACCCAGCAACACTGATCCTTTTCTCCCCAGTTCGGTATCAAACAAACCGCAAAGCTCAAATGCTTTTTTTCTGATCATCATATTACCGCCACGGGGAAAATTGTTTTTTGGATAATCGATAGCCTCTTCCCCCAGATCATGCAGGCCAAACATCGGCATGAGCTCTTCAGGAATCCATTCCGGCTTTCCTTCATCAAATGTGACGAAAATACGTCCCCCCGCACATAAAATGTCGGGATATTGATTCAGGTACTCCGCCACTGATGCGAGCAGATGTTCCGACGGTATCACATCATCATCAATGTACAGGATGGA
>JAWVZW010000397.1:0-2342 GCA_033721975.1 Balneolaceae bacterium | reverse complement strand
TCTTATGACGCATCAGAAAGCTCCGATTCTCCGCTTCCATATACTGCTGATGTATATGAGGAGAATCAGCAAAATCGCAGGGCCTACATCACCAATGTGGCTCAAAGCAATCACACACCCCACCTGATCAATATTGAAGGAACCGTTTATATGATGGCATGGAGTCCTGATGGAAGCCAAATTGCCGTTGCTGCTGCCCCTACGCCAACCGTGGATGACTCCTACATGGCACAGCAGGTGTTTGTGATTGACTATCGAACCCGTGAAGTTGTCGCAGAAGTGAATAATGAAGGCAAAATCGGACAGGTTATCTGGAGTCCTGACGGAACCCGGCTGGCCATCCGCGCCGGTATGGATATCAATGATCCGATAGACGGCAGGATCCTGATTGTCTCCTCCGAGGGTGGCACACCGCGCATCATTGACCGGGGTTTTGAGGGTAAGTATGAGCATATAGAATGGACTGGCAATAATGAGATCTCTTTTCTGGCCAGTATTGGAACGGGTACAGCGATCGGGACCATTCGCCCGGACGGCCGATCCAAAAATTACAGGCTGGAAGCGGACGCGCACGCAATTTCCTCTTTCTCCAAAGCTGCCGGCGGTGCTATTTCATTTACGGCAAGTACACCGATGCATCCAACAGAGCTGTTTTTCCTTTCCACGCGACGCAATGCTCAGCCCGAAAGAATTACACATCACAACCCATGGCTCGCTGAAGCGGAACTGGGCCGGCAGGAAGTTGTTCGCTATACGGCACGCGACGGGGAGTATGAAATTGAAGGCATGCTGATTTATCCGGTCGATTATTCTGAAGGTACCCGGGTTCCGGTTATTACAGTGGTTCACGGTGGTCCGGAAGCGCATTATAGCAACGGATGGCTGACATCCTACTCAATGCCCGGACAGATGGCTGCATCCAAAGGCTATGCCGTCTTTTACCCGAACTATCGGGGAAGTACCGGGCGAGGCGTTGATTTTGCCTACAGCAGTCAGTCAGACCTGGCCGGCAAGGAGTTTGACGACGTGGTTGACGGTATTGACTACCTGATAGAAGAGGGTATCGCAGATCGCAACCGAATCGGTGTAACGGGAGGTTCCTACGGAGGATATGCATCTGCATGGATGAGTACCTATTACTCCGACCGGTTTGCCGCAGCGGTTATGTTTGTCGGTATCAGCAATAACCTGTCAAAATGGGGAACAAGTGATATTCCCGATGAGCTCTACCTGGTTCATTCGCGTCAGCGTATGTGGGAATCTGATGATATGTGGATGAACTACCTGAAAAGAAGCCCCATTTATTGGGTGGATCGCTCTCAGACTCCCATTTTGATTATGCATGGTGCCGAGGATCCGAGGGTGCATCCGGCACAGTCGCTTGAACTGTATCGCCATATCAAGGTCAGAAAACCCGAAGTGCCCGTTCGTCTGGTCTGGTATCCGGGTGAGGGTCACGGCAACACGCGTGCATCATCCCGGCTGGACTATTCATACCGAATGCTTCGATGGTTTGATACCTATCTTATGACCGGCGATTCAGATGCTGAAATGCCCCATTGGGATGCTCCCATTCCTGAGCAGGAATAAAGCCGGATAAGATTATTTGATGATTCCTGTCAACAAAAAACCCCGTCAGCCAATATGCTGACGGGGTTTTTTAATTTCAGGCGTTCACATTACCCGTTCATCGTGAACTGACTGACTAATCTTCAAGCAGCCTTCGGTTTCGGGCTACAATCGATTTGGAACGATCTTTAAGCAGTTCCGCTGCATCCATCATCATCTCCTCATTGGATGGGAAGGGAAGTTCCTTGCCCCTCAGCATGGCCTGCAATTCTTCGCTGAGAGCACGGCGGTCTCCGCTGTACTCACCAAATCGGTGTCGGAAAACGGCTTCCACTCCGATATTATCCGTTTTCACGAGCTGATCCGTCCTGAGATCATAAACATTCAATGACCCTCCGACGACTGCTGATTTCAGCTGTACAGTTTCCCTCACTTGCGCCGTTACGGTCACCATATTGGGAACCCGTATATCCGTTCCGGTTGAGTCTTTCATCACATTCCCATTATCGTCCAGCTTATAGCGGGTGCCGTCCTGAATTTCACGGGCTTCCGTAAATGTTCGCCGGTCCAGAGTTTCAGGTGAAAAAGAGATATCCGTAATGTTCAGAATGATAAAATGATCGTAATCAGTAGATTCATTTTCATACGTATCGATGTTCAGCCACAGAGTGTTCAGTTCTTTCAGTGTTACTTTTTTGATCTCTGAATCAAAAAATTCAGGCACGACCATTCCGGAGTTATTCTCTATAAGAAAAAGGGCATTGTTTCTTCCC
>JAWVZW010000396.1:0-2344 GCA_033721975.1 Balneolaceae bacterium | reverse complement strand
TATAACAGTATCACAGTAAATTAGAAGAACCCGTAAACACTTTAACACTCAAACACTTTTCAACGATGCCTCCTGATACACTGAAATACTGTTCCCCTGACACCCTGAAATAATCATGGCCTACGTAAAACTTTATCGGAGTGCACTCCGCCACAATTACGATTTTCTGGACAATCTGTTCAAAAAAAACGGCGTAAAATGGGGGATTACCACAAAGCTTTTGTGCGGGAACAGGGATTTTCTGGAAGAGGTCATCAACCTGGGAATCGGTGAGGTTCACGACTCCCGAATCAGTAATCTGCGCAGAATCAAAGAGATTGACCCCGATACCCTGACTATCTATATCAAACCGCCTCCAAAAGATGCAATTCCGGAAGTGGTGCGCTATGCAGACATCAGTCTTAATACTGAGCTCTCCACACTTCATGAGATGTCTGATGAGGCTGTTAAACAGGAAAAGGTCCACAAGGTCATCATCATGATCGAAATGGGTGACCTCAGGGAAGGCGTAATGAGGGAAGACCTGATTCAGTTTTATGAAAAGGTATTTCGGCTGCCGGGCATCGAAGTGGTCGGTTTGGGAACCAATCTGAACTGCCTGCATGGTGTAATGCCCGACGGTGATAAACTGATTCAGCTGGCTCTGTACAAACAGATTATTGAACTTAGGTTTAAGAAAGAAATTCCGCTGGTATCGGGAGGAACAACGGTTACCATACCGCTTCTGCTTCGAAATCAGCTTCCTCAAGGAGTGAATCATTTCCGTGTAGGAGAGGCACTCTTTTTTGGGAAGAACCTGTTCACCGACGGCGTGATTGAGGGAATGAGCGATCAGGTAATGGAACTCTATTCGCAGATCATCGAAATATCCGAGAAACCGGTCGTTCCAACCGGAGAGCTGGGTGTGAATCCGCAGGGAAAAACAGCGGAAATAGCAGAGGACGACTTCGGAAAAACCTCCTATCGGGCCATCATTGATATCGGCGTTCTGGATATCCAGCCTGATTATCTGATTCCGGTAAATGAAAATATCAAGATTCAGGACGCCAGTTCAGATATGCTGGTTTTGGATGTGGGAGCCAATGAGAAGGACTACAAAGTGGGCGACATGATTCGATTCAAGCTGAAATACATGGGTGCACTGGGCCTGATGAGTTCAGATTATATCGATAAGGTTGTGGAGGATTAACCTCCTCAATCAGATGCCACATTTACTTTCCCAACTCTTTCCGGATGCTTTATTTTCCAGATGCTGCAAGATTTCTTGATTGAAATCCGGTTGATCCGGTTTACCTGCGGATTGTTAATCAAATCCGTTTTATATTTTGCCCGCCATGAATCACTTTAAAGATATCACTTCCCATCCGGTTATCGATCTTTCCGAACCATATGAAGTGTTGGATCTTTCAATAGGATATAACCCGGCAAAGATTACGGCATTTATTGAAAATGGGGGACGTGCCGCAGGAGGGTACAACGAAAAACGAACGAAAATGTATCTGGCCCCGCACTTTGGGAAAGTTAGGGATATTCATATGGGTATCGATTTCTGGGCGCCTGCCGGGGAACCGGTCTTTGCCGCACTGGATGGAGAAGTGATGTATACAGCCAATCATGCTGAAGACGGAAACTACGGGGCTACGATCGTACTAAAGCATCAGATAAATAAGATACCCCTTTTTGCACTTTATGGTCATTTATCCCTGAAAAGTATTGAAGAGTCTTCTCCCGGGAAGTCGGTTTTTGCGGGTGAACCGATTGGCTGGCTGGGTACCCCTCAGGAAAATGGAAACTGGCCGCCGCATTTGCACTACCAGTTAAGCTGGAAGGACCCGGGTGCTGCAGACATGCCAGGAGTGGTAGCACAACAAGACAGGAAGCAGGCAATCGAAATCTATCCGGATCCGAGGAAGTTGCTGGGGAAAATCTATTGAGCCTTATTTGAGGCTTTGCTATTTCAATATTTGAGTGATCCGGGAAAATTTTTTAAATGCATGAATACTGCATCATTGAATGTGGCATCTGGGCTTAAAACTCACGTTATTGCGCATTCTGAACCAAGCGCAAATTATAGATGTCATCTCCTGAATTAATACGCAAGCGAAAAGAGCTACACCAGCATCCGGAACTTTCCGGCCGGGAGGAGAAAACAGCCGCTCGGATCGAAAAATGGCTCAAAAAGCTGGAACCGGATGAACTGCTGACAGGACTGGGTGGTACAGGTATCCTGGCCCGGTTTAATGCTTCTGTCGACTCACCAATCACAGTCCTGTTCAGGGCCGATCTGGATGCCATTGCGGTGAATGAAGCGTCGGATTTTCATTACCGCTCAGAGTTTGATAAC
>JAWVZW010000395.1:0-2351 GCA_033721975.1 Balneolaceae bacterium | reverse complement strand
TTTCGTAAGTGGTAATCTTTTTGGTGCGCTCATCGGTGAGTGGCAGCATGTCGGAAACGTAGATATCCGGCCAGCCATTGTTTGTCAGATCCGCAATATCGGCCCCCATCGACGCAGCACTGATGCTGTTCATCTGTTCGGTAAGGACTTCCCGAAACGTCCCGTCAGTATTGTTCAGATAGAGATAATCACGCTCAAAAAAATCGTTGGCTATATAGATATCCGGCCAGCCGTCCCGGTTCACGTCCGATATGGTGGCACTGAGTGAAAATCCGATCTCACTGCCATAGATACCTGCCTGTTCAGATACATCCGTGAACTGTCCGTTATCATTCCGAAACAGCTTATCACCGCCGTATTCATTCCGTATATCACGCTGATTGTCGCTCAGTTCAAAGTCGACAATGGCAGCATCCGAGTTATTCAGAAGATAGACATCCAGATCTCCGTCGCCGTCGTAGTCAAAAAAGGAGGCATGAATGGAAAAGCCCGGGTCATCGAGTCCGTATTGTGAGGCCGATTCCGTATACGTGCCGTCACCGTTGTTGATAAACAGTTCATTCCGCCGCTCTTCCGGATCAAATTCGCCCGAATTGGTGACATAAATATCCAGAAGGCCGTCGCTATTGATATCCGCAAAACTGACTCCGGTTGACCAGGGTTTGCCACCGGCCACGCCTGCCTGATCGGTAACATCCTCAAACTGAAAGTTGCCTTTATTGAGGTAAAGCTTGTTATCGCCGCTGTTGGATGTGAGATAGAGATCCGGCAGACCGTCCCGGTTCAGATCACCCGCTGCCACGCCGCCTCCGTTATAAAAATTACGGTAACGGTATACGTTAAAGTCACTGGTGGATGTCAGCCGGTTTTCAAAATCGATTCCTGATTGAGCAGCCGGGACAGCTTCAAAAAGCTGAGGTTCGCTATCCCATAGTGAACAAGATGAAACCATGAATAGTCCTGCAATCGCGAAGGCTGTCAATGCGAAAAATCGGAGATGTTTCATCATGATAGGGTAGAGAGGGTCTTCTTGATCGTTATCATTGAGAATTATTCACCTGTGCCGTCAGGTCGATAAAATCAACACCGGCAAGCTGGGTGTTTTTTCGATAGATACGGATCTGCCGGTTACCCTGCACGGCAACATAGGAGGGCATTTCATCCCCTTCAAATGTGTGGGTGATAAAGGATGTATTGTAACGGTCTTCATAGTGATCGATCAATGCAACAATAAGGCTGTCGGATGCAAGGTGTGTATTCCAGGGGGCCCATCCTTCATACTGAACTTCGATAGGCAGCTCTACGATTTCCCGGTCGCGGAATTCAGGATAAAATTCCATGATGGCGATATGATCGAGCTGATCATTACGGTATTTAATTTTAGATCCACCCGTTATTCTTTGCTGCTGGTTCAGCTGCAGGCTATGAGAGAGAAACTCGTCCAGAGGCATGCCAAAATAGTATCCGAGAAAGAGGGAGTCCATGCGGACATCCCGGCTCAGCTCCCTGTCAACGAGCTGTTCATACTCGGATTTTTGGGTGCATGAGAAGAGTCCGCCAATCAGGATAAGGCAGAGAATCAGAGGGTACGTACGCTTCATGATGATATTCGTTTCCGTGGGTGTTTCTTAACGTTCTGAAAACGGAAAAACAGGCCGGAAAATTTCCCGATTAATTAGGGTCATTTGAACCTGTTTAAGAACCAAAAATAACCCAATCGGGAGTGAAATACTAACCGGTTTGGATAGCCAAAGAAGGTAATTCTAGGGTATTGGTTCACGCAGAGTTTCGCAGATGAATCGCTGAGTGACACAAAGACGCAATTACATCAGGGTTGATTCCCTGCTCCCGGTCCTGCTGGCTACCAGTCAGATCTGACCAATCTGAGTATTCGTAAATTGCTTTGCCACTTACACCTGTCCTGCTGGCTGCCAGCCAGCTTGCATTAGGTTCTTCCTGCGTGTTCCGGTCTTGCTGGCCTTCAACCGGGGGAATATTCTGACCCTTCACCTGGGGAGGCTTTTTGCTTACCATCACGAAGATTTACACAGAACCTCTGCTTTAATGGTATTTTTTGCGGATGCTTGATTAAATCTCGCTCGTTATAAGATGCAATAAAATGACAATTCTCGACCCCATAAGAATGATTCGTTGAATCAGGCTGAAAGCCTAACAGACCCCAGCATGGGACACAGCCCCATGTCTGAATAGAAAAAAATCAATATGCAGGCTGAAAGCCTGCGACAGGCACATCTGTAACCGATTTAAAATTCTCTGTAAGACTATCACCATACCGGGTTCATACAATTACTGATACATCTATTAACATTGAGTGCAAAAAATGGGACAAT
>JAWVZW010000394.1:0-2414 GCA_033721975.1 Balneolaceae bacterium | reverse complement strand
GAGTTTATTCACCTGAATCGCGTTGATTCCACAAACTCCTATTTGAAGAAGCTGCCCGGCGAGGAATTGTCGCACGGCACGGTTGTTCACACCGACCATCAGACCGGCGGCAGAGGCCAGTATACCAAGCTCTGGCACTCCGGAGCTTATAAAAACCTGACTTTCACGATTGCTTTCAGGCCGCATCGTGCGGACAGACTGCCGCTTCTTACTCTTGCCTGTGCTGACGCCGTTTCTTTAGTTCTGGATGACGTAAGTAGGGCACCCGTTCAAATGAAATGGCCAAATGATCTAATCATCAAAGAACGGAAGGTAGGTGGCATTCTTACGGAATGTGTCTTTCTGGGCAACAGGCCTGACCGAATTCTGGTTGGTATTGGCCTGAACATCTATCAGGATGGATATGATGGGGTTCAGCTCGAATCTGCGATATGCGTGGATGAGGTTTCAAAAAAAGATGCTGCAATCCGCAGAGAGAAAATATTATCGGACAGCCTCATCTCAATCGAGAAGGCCTACACAAGATGGTATGAGGAAGATCCGGATTTGCACAAAGAAATCAGCAAGCGCCTTATCGGATACGGAAAATGGGTTAATATTGCCATTGATGGTGTCACGGAAAATGAATCCTTTAAATTTTTGGGCGTAAACAAAGAGGGTGAGCCTATTGCCTTGAATGAGGAACTGGATGTGAATACATTTAAGCATGGCCAAGTTCGAATCCTCACCGGTAGCGAAAGCATTTCTTGAAAACCACAAAACCTACCTGGATAAGGATAGCCGGGTGATTGCAGGTATAAGCGGCGGCCCGGATTCCATGGCACTGCTTTATCTTCTGCACAAAACCGAAACGGATACGATAGCGGTTCACTGCAACTATGGACTGCGCGGTAAAGATTCCGATAAAGACCAGAAGCTTGTGGAGGATATGTGCGGATTCTGGAAGATTGAATGCGTATCAGTCAGGCCAGAGATCGACATGAAAACCGGTAACTTCCAAAACATTGCAAGGGAGGAGCGCTACAGAATTTTTGATGAGATCAAGAATGAATACAATGCCGGTTTGATTGCTACTGCCCATCACCGCGATGACCAGGTGGAGACCATTCTGCAGAAACTGCTCAGGGGAGGGGGAATCGGATCCTGGAAGGGTATGAGCCTCCAGGAAGGAGAGTTCTTCAGGCCGCTGCTGAAATTATCCAAGTCCGAGATTCTGGAATTCGTACAACAAATGAATGTGCCATTTCGCATGGATGGCTCCAATGAGGAGTCGACCTATGCCAGGAATTTTTTGCGGCATGCATGGTTTCCCGATCTGAAAAGGCTGTTTCCCGGCTGGAAAGAAAATCTGCTGAAGCTTTCGGAGAGATCGAAAGAGTATACAATGATGGCCGATATCATTCTGACGAACTGCCTGAAGGAGGCAACCGTTATTGACCGGAATGAATTTCTCAGCCTGCCTACTACCGTCCAGCAGGGTATTCTGCACCGTTTTCTGGATAAGAATATGGAAGGACTAAGCATCTCTGCTGCTTTTTTAAACACAATCCATAAGCTGGATGACCTTCAGACAGGCGGCAGGATCAGTGTCAATGATCGGTATGATCTGCTCAGGGACAGAAATGAGTTTATTTTGAGTGATAAAGAAGACGCGAAAGCAACTTTTCGAAAAGTGGTGATTCAAAAAGATCGACTTGAGAAACCATATCAGATCGGGGGACTTCAGATCGAATCCGGGGATTTTAAGGGTTCTTTTGAAGACGGAACCCTGAAGCTGGATGCGGAAGAGATCAATTTTCCGGTCACGCTGAGAAGGTGGAAAGAAGGGGATCAGTTTACGCCGCTGGGTATGAAAGGAACCCAGCTTGTGTCAGATCATCTCACAAACAGAAAAGTATCTGCTGCAGAGAAATCGGGTGCTTTGGTATTAGAATCATTTGATGGGAGGATCGATGCCGTTATCTTTCCGCACTCAATGCCCGACCACCAGATAGGCACTATAGCCGATCATGTTCGCTGCAAAAATAATACAGAAACTACACTGACAATCAGAAAATCTTAGATATTTCATGGAGCTATACAATCCCGAATCCATTCATGTGAACGGTCAAGAGTTCAGGGTTTATCTCACACACGAAGAGATCCAGCAGCGAATAGCGCAGATTGGGAATAATCTCAGTCGTCAGTTCCATGATAAACGGCCGATTTTCATTGGTATTCTGAACGGTTCCTATATTTTTCTGGCAGATTTGATGCGCTATGTGAACATTCCCTGTGAAGTGGATTTTTTGAAGCTGAGCAGCTACGGGGATGAAAAAGTTTCATCAGGTGAAGTTCAGGAACTGAAGGATATTGACGCTGAAATAAAGGGACGACATGTGATCCTGGTGGAAGATATAATCGATACAGGTCTG
>JAWVZW010000393.1:0-2429 GCA_033721975.1 Balneolaceae bacterium | reverse complement strand
TCGACAGAATGGGTGAGAATGGGGAGTTTCATACAGAAGTACTATTCGATGATTAATAAAACCTTCGCGTTCCTTTGCGTTCTTTGCGGTTAAATCAACCGATTCCTGAATGAGCCAGATGTAATGAAGTTGATTGTTGAAATACGTTCAGTCTCATCTCACGTGTATTTGAGAATAACATAGCTAAGAGGTTAAACCGCAAAGGGCGCTAAGGGACGCAAAGAATCTTCAACTGTACCGATTGATGTACCACTTTACGGTTTGGGTTAGCAGCTCTTCAAAGTTTTCAGAAGGCGACCAATTCAGCTCGCTTTTAATTTTTGATATGTCCACCGAGTATCTGTAATCGTGTCCCGGTCTGTCTGTTACGTAGCTAATCAGTTTGGCATAATCACCATCAGGTCCCTCCCCTGCTTCGCGGTTCAGAATGTCGCAAATGAGACGGACCAAATCGATATTCTTCCACTCATTTTCACCGCCGATATTGTAATGTCCACCGGCTTCACCCTCAAAAAAGATTTTCATCAATGCGTTACAGTGATCCTGCACATGCAGCCAGTCACGCACATTCTCTCCTTTACCGTAAACCGGAATCGGATCATGAGCCAAAGCTTTTCGAATCACCGTAGGGATCAGTTTTTCATCATGCTGATGGCGCCCGTAGTTGTTGGAGCAATTCGTAATTACCGTGTCCATGCTATAAGTATGGAAGTAGGATCGCACCAGCATATCGCTCCCGGCTTTGGTGGCCGAATAGGGTGAATTCGGAGCATAAGGTGTCTCCTCGGTAAATGCACCCTCATCATCCAGGGTTCCGTACACTTCATCCGTCGATACATGAAGAAACCGTTTAACTTTACTGTCATTTTGCTCATCAAACCAGATCTGACGGCATTCTTCCAGGATGTTGAAGGTTCCAACCACATTGGAAAGAACAAACGGCTCCGGACCCCGGATCGAATTGTCAACATGTGACTCCGCGGCCAGGTGAATCACACCATCGGGCTGCCACGATTTTACGACGTCCTTTACCTGATTCCGGTCGGTGAGATCAAGCTTCTTGAAGTGGTACCGCCTGGAGTTTTTGAGCGGATTCAGATAGTTGATATCCGATGCATACGTAAGTTTGTCGATATTGAGTATAGAGACATCCGGAAAGTTGTCGTGCAGGTACAGGATCAGATTGGATCCAATAAACCCGGCCCCACCGGTTACGATTAATTTCATTTAAGCAACCTGACTATTTTTAAAATTACCCATTTACGTACCCTTCCATTTTTTTATTTAAATCAAAAGAAGTCTTTCTCTTTGAGCTCTTTCATTAACGGAAGCACCCGGTCTTTTTCCGACAGTACCGGATCACTGACTTTCCATTCAATATTCAATTCCGGATCATCCCACCGGATGCCTCGTTCCAATTCCTTATTGTAGTAATTATTGCATTTGTAATAGACCGTGGCCTCATCAGACAGTACTGAGAAGCCATGGGCAAACCCTGAAGGGATCAAAAGCATCGTCCTGTTCTCCGCACTCAGCACGGTTGAAAAATGCTGCCCAAATGTTGGCGACTGTTTTCTCATATCAACCGCCACGTCCAGTATTTCTCCATAAGCCGCCATTACCAGTTTTACCTGTGAAACTGGCGGCAGCTGATAGTGAAGACCCCGAAGCACGCCTTTTTTTGAGACAGATATATTATCCTGTACAAATTTATAGTCCAGACCATATTCCCTGAGCCATTCAGACCGGAATGTTTCAAGGAAGGAACCCCGATTATCGGTATAAACATCCGGGCTGATTACCAGAATATTTTTTAGCGGTGCAGGTTTTATTTCCATTCTATTTCTATTGACCCCTCAATTCGATGAGCTGTTTAAGCCCCTCTTTCCACTCTCTCGGAGACAAACCGACAGTTCTGATTTTTTCCGTAGAAAGCAGTGAAAATGCCGGGCGTTCTGCGTCCGTCGGATACTCTGACGAAGGCACTCTTTCTACCTCAACATTCATTTCTGTAATATGAAAAATCTCCTCTGCAAAGTCAGCCCATGAGATAGCACCTTCGCTGCTCACATGAAAAGTACCCCGTTTCCCCCTTCCCAATAGCTTTCTTGTTTTGGCCACCACGTCGAAGGTATAGGTTGGTGATCCAATCTGGTCCTCCACAACGCTCAATTTGTTTTTTACGCTGCCCAGCCTGATCATGGTATTCACAAAGTTTTTACCAAACGGACTGCACAGCCACGATACGCGGATCAGCAACCACTCTGCATCCGATTTTTCCAGCTCAAGTTCTCCTGCCAGCTTCGATTCGCCGTATATATTCACGGGTTTACGGGCAGCATCTTCAGGGTATCCTTTAGGATATATGATTCTGTCTGCACTTTTCCCCGGGAATACATAGTCCGTACTGAAATGCACCAGAATGGCGC
>JAWVZW010000392.1:0-2431 GCA_033721975.1 Balneolaceae bacterium | reverse complement strand
GATTCACTGGCAGAGTTTGGATACGATCCTGTAATTTATCCCTTTGTTACAAATATGGATTTCGTGAATACCTCAATTGTAGTGGCGGTGACAGCTATTCTGGCCGCAATTTATCCTGCATTCAAGGCCATTCAATTAAATCCGGGTGAAGTGGTTAGGGAGTGAGTTCAGTGTGTCAGTGATCAGTACCAAAAGTAGAAAAGTATTAATGTGTTAAGGTGTTAAAGTATTATAGTAATATCGTTTTAGCGGATGTTTGGTTGAACATCCCCTTTTCACTTTTGACTTCTGCCTTTTGCCTGACATACTGTTGAAACTGACATACTGCATATTACTATGGCAATTATTACAACACATAATCTCTCAAAAGTTTACAATCCCGAAACTGTGCCTGTTCATGCACTCAGGGATGTAAACCTCTCATTTGAAAAAGCGGAATTTACAACCGTAAGGGGACCTTCTGGCTCTGGCAAAACCACTCTGCTCAATATGATAGGCGGACTGGACGAACCCACGGAAGGTCATGTGGAAATAGAAGATACACGGATTACCGGGATGAAGGACAGTAAACTGATCGATTTCCGTCTCCATAACATCGGTTTCGTTTTTCAGGCATACAATCTGATACCCGTTTTTACTGCGTACGAAAATGTTGCGTTCATCATGCTTTTGCAAAAATGGGAGAAGCATAAAATGAAAGACCGTGCAACTGAACTCCTGAATGCCATGGGATTAAAAAATAAAATGGATTCAAGGCCCAAACAGCTTTCGGGCGGGGAACAGCAGCGGGTGGCTGTTGCAAGAGCCCTCGCCTCAAGGCCCAAATTTATTCTGGCTGATGAACCCACTGCAAATCTCGATACAGAATCCGCCATGAACCTGCTGGATTTGATGGAGCAGATGAATGAAGACGAACAGGTAACCTTTATCTTTTCGACCCATGATCAGCGTGTGATAGACCGCGCCAGAAGGGTTATCACCATGGTAGACGGTGCGATCCACAAGGATGAAAGAAAATGACAACGATTTTTTAAAAAATGGGGAGTGCTTTTGTAACTGTAGTACCAATAAAACAGGGTTCCCCTCTATTAACAAACGGCACATATGCATACCAGGCTCGGACTGCCCTTTATCATATTGATTTTAGCACTCTGGAACAGTTCAGTTACCCACGCTCAGAGTGATAAATTTCGCCTGTCAGGATATTTTCAGGCGATGTCTGTATATATCGATGCTGATCTGCCGCCCCCTTTTGATACGGATACCTTTTGGGAGCATCGGCTGCAAAACCGCCTCAATCTGCGATACAACATAGCATCAAATCTGTCATTCAACTGGGAGATGCGAACCCGTTTTTTTGCAGGGGATCTGGTCCAGGACCTTAATGATCTGCCGGGAATTCAATATTCAGACCTGATCGACATAGATGACGGATTTGTAGATGCATCCTGGGTAATCGCCGACCGGAACACCTGGCTTCTTCACTATATCCCCGACCGTTTCAACCTGGACTGGTACAACGAGGACTGGCGTGTTACGGTTGGCAGGCAGCGTATCAACTGGGGAATCAATACGGTCACCAATCCAAACGATCTGTTTAACATCTATTCATTCTATGAATTTGACTACCCTGAACGTCCCGGTACGGACGCGATCCGGATACAACATTTTATCGACTGGGCTTCAAGGATAGAACTAGCGTGGAACCCGGCCAGAGAAATAAAAAACTCGGTCGCAGCAGCCATGTATGTGTTTAATACAAGCGGCTATGACATCCAGATGATTGCAAGCTACTATCGCAACCGTTTCGGACTTGGAGGCGGCTGGGCCGGCAGCATCCACGAAGCCGGTTTTAAGGGTGAAGTGATGCTTTTCACGGATCTGGAAGAGAATTCCCGGGGAGATCGAGAAACCAATATTGTAGCCGCTATTTCATTCGACTATATGTTTGACAACAGTCTCTTTTTGATCGTAGAGGCACTTTATAACAAAGACGGCGGCGCAGATCAGTTTATTCTTTTGGGTGAATCCTTATCGGCTGATAATCCATCCTTTTCCAGATATCAGCTTACGGCTACGGCCAGCTATCCATTTTCCCCCGTATGGAATGGTTCCGCAGCAGCCATCTGGTACCCGGATGAAGAATCAATCTTTTTTTCTCCCTCCCTCTCCTGGTCGGTTGGTCAAAACACGGGTCTTAACATCCTGAGCCAGATTTTCCTGGGAAGTGACTCATCCGTCTTTGCCAATGCCGGCAGCGTGGTTGCAGCTTCGTTGAAGTGGAATTTTTAGGGTTGAGTCATGAGTATTGAGTCATGAGTATTGAGAATTTAATGTGGAAACGGGAGACGGGAGACGGGAGACGGGAGACGGGAGACGGGAGACGGGAATATTTATGTTTCACTAAAGAATCAAAATATTGTTCGTACCT
>JAWVZW010000391.1:0-2474 GCA_033721975.1 Balneolaceae bacterium | reverse complement strand
TGTCACCCTGAACTTCACCCTGACCGTTTGCTGTCGTGTACAGAGTTGTAATCAGAGCCAATAAAATCAAAAGTGTTTTCAAGGGTATGTGATTTTTTTGATTAGAATGATAATTGTCACGGACAATTAAAGAGAAGAAACAAGAGGTGCGGATAGTCTTCAGTCGATTTAACCGCACCCATTCACCATTTCTAATTGCCAATTACAGGCTTCGCAAAATGTCTATTCCTTGTATACTGGAATGAAACTCAGCTGCCTCAGATTATTGATGTCAGAGTAGTCGTACTGAACGATCCCACCTGAACCCGTTACCACAAGAACACCGTTTAACGGGATCACATCAAAAGCCTGGATATCGGTAATATGCCGGAGCTGCCGTATTTCAAGCGGATTGGCAGCATTCAGTATCTTGAGCCCAAAATCGCCTTCGCTTACAAACAATATGCCATCGTCAATTCCCAGGCCGTGCGGGCTGATCATTTCATAAGTCTGAACTTTAGTGGGCTGGGTAAGGTCTTCTACATCAATAACTTCCAGACGGTTTACGCCCCGCGGACATCGTTCACCCTCGCGAAGAGTTACAAAAGCATAGTCTCCTTCAACCACAACCGGATCACAAGAAGTAGCATGCATATATACGGAGAGCTGATTGGGACTGGTCGGGTTGCTCAGCTCATAAATGTACATGGCCGATTCGGATCCGATAAACAGATTTTGACCATAGGGGAAGATGGTTTCAATACCCCATCCCAGACTTTTCTGGTCCACTTTAACCGTGCTTTCTGAAGAAGAAATATTGAACGTGATCAGATCAGTATGATCCACTGCATAAAGGTAGTCGCCGGTAATGGTGAAGCGAGCCATCGATCCGCCTACACCCGTTTGTGATCCTTCAGCCGACCCGCCGAAATTAAAAACGGCTGCGTCCGTACTGGCCAGTACCTGAAAAGCCCAGCCTTGGTGTGAGCGGCAGCTGCCCTCACAGACCTCCTGTCTGATGACCGGTTTCCAGTCAATAACCAGGCCTTTTTCGGGATCAATGGGCTCTGAAGTTAGACCGGGAGCCATTTCAGAACTCACATTGAATACATCCTCAATACGTTCCAGTAGCTCCGGCTGCTCAAGATCAGTAATATCAAAGATCAGGAGATCTTTTTGTGAGTCGGCATACAGAATGCCGTTTCTGATGGCCAGGTCTTTGCTTCCAGGGATATTGATGAAGCCGATATTCTGCGGGTTTGAAGGGTCCCGGTTATCGATAATGTGGATTCCCTCATTGATTTCGTTTACAAACAGGTAGCCGGCATAAACATAGATTTTACCCGGATTTTCAAGGTCTTGTGAGGTTTCAAGTCCCACTGAATTGATGAACTGCTCGTGTGACATATACACCGGCTCAAATTCAAGCCAGGTTATAGTCTGTTTTCTTACATCTTCACAGGAGGTCAGTACCAGCATTAAAAACAGGGGAAATAATACCAGGTGTGAGATTGATTTCTTCATAGCGGAAACAGGTGAAAGGTGTTAATTAGGTTTCTGCTATGAATACAGTTAAGAAACGGAATATACCTATTAGGTTACGAAATGTTTTGAATAGGAAAACTGAAAAACCGATAAACAGAGAAATGAAAAAGTAAGTTTAGAAAAAGCTTTTGAAATATGAATCTATTTCAACTTTAAAGGTTGGAGATTAGTCGGTTTCTCTGTTATGCAGTTTCCGCAGCGAATGCTTTTTCCATTATCACTGCTGGGTGTAAAGCCCGCCTTTGTACTCCGTCATTGATCTGATGACGGCATGAGAAGCCGGGGGCGCATACTGTGGCATCTTCAGGCAGCGAACGCAGTGAGGGGAAAAGGACTTGCTCACCCACCTGCATCGATACGTCGTATTTGTCTTTCTCATATCCAAAACTGCCCGCCATTCCGCAGCATCCGGTTTGCAGCAGAACAGGATCAAACCCCGTAAGACGAAAAGCCTGAATCAAAGGATCGTTACCTGCCAGGGCTTTGGTATGGCAATGTCCATGCAGATAAACGGTTTTTCCGTCCGATGTATCGGTTTTCTCATCGGTTTTTGCAGCCAGTTCGGTTGCAATGAACTCCTCCCATAAATAGGTATTTTTTGCAATACCGGCCGCGATTTCAAACTCTTCATCGCTGCACAGATCCGTGTATTCATCCCGAATCGTCAGAATTTCGCTTGGTTCCAGCCCAATAATGGGTATTCCCTGATTCGCATAGGGTTTAAGGCGCTCAATATTTTTGGAGCAGATGGTGGCAGCCTCATTAAGCAGCCCTTTGGAAATTCGCGTCCGTCCGGTCGGGAAAATTCCCGGGATTATAATATCGTAATTCAGGCTGTCCAGAATCCGGCAGGCTGCCTTGCCCGCATCCGGTTCATGATAGTTAGTAAAGATGTCGACAAACAGGACTACCTGTTTACGGCTCCTGCCGTTAAATTCATTCTTGTGAGT
>JAWVZW010000390.1:0-2523 GCA_033721975.1 Balneolaceae bacterium | reverse complement strand
TATGGCATGGCGTACTGGATGCGTTATCTGTCCGCACCCGATTATCGGGATGATATTCAATCCGAATTTTTGAGAGAGTGGAGCGGAGAACCCGAGGATGAGTACTATGCCTGGATTCGTCTGAGAAATCGTTATCGCAAAAGAGACAGCCTTCCCAAACATCTGCACTATATTCAGGGTAAAATTGATCATGCAGACATGCGGCAAATGCTTTCAGGGAGCTCCGTGGACGAATTTGGAATCGTGGATTTTCACTCACCTACAGGCCAAAGCAGCATGAACCGTGAGTAACAAGGAATAATCAAAGCTTTTTTTATCTCAACAGCTCTTCTGAAGTAGTAAATGCTGCCCCGCGTCCTTCCATCTCCTCCCAGGCGGCATCCAGTGAACCGTCAAGATCAATCCCTTTAACTGCATCCGTAACCACCGTCATGTCGAAACCTTCCTCAATACCATCCAATACGGACCACTTCACACAGAAATCCGTTGCCAAACCCACTGCATAGAGAGAGGTGATGCCGCGTTCCTTCAGGTAACCGATTAGCCCGGTTGATGTCTCCTGATCATTTTCAAAAAAGGTGGAATAGGAATCTATATCCTTTCGGAACCCTTTACGGATGGTAACCTGTGTTTTTAGTGTGTTTAAATCCGGATGAAATTCGGCACCCTGAGATCCCTGTACGCAATGATCCGGCCAGAGAACCTGGCTACCATAATCCATTTCTACCGTATCATAGGGTTCTTTTCCCTCGTGAGATGAAGCAAATGAGTGGTGACCCTTTGGATGCCAGTCTTGTGTCTGTATGATGGCATCAAACCGGGGTATGAGCTTATTGATAACGGGAACAACCTTATCGCCATCGGGTACGGCAAGGGCCCCGCCTGGGCAAAAATCGTTCTGAACGTCAATGATCAGCAGTGCTTTCATAATAAATCAGATTCTTGATTAAAATTATCAGGGCTTATGCATTTTCAGAAGCTCATCGCGCAAATTCATCAGCGTTGAACTGATACCCACCTTGTAAATATGAGGATACTCAAGCCGTTTAAACTCTCGCTGAAGCTTATTCAGTCTTGTTTTCCTGTATTCCGAGATCTCCAGAATGGAAAGCTCAGGTGAACTAATCTCTCCGTTTATGATAACAGGTTTTAATAGATCTTCGAAATCCATTCCTTTTACGTCACTTTTCTGGGCAGGAAAGGTGGGATGGTGCATTCGCTCAATCTCTTTCTCCTCATCCAGTAAAATGGCATCACCATAAAAACTGCCATCTTTGTTCAGGTACCGGAAGATTTTCTTCTTCCCGGGAAGAGTGATTTTCTCAATATTTTCTGAAATTTTCAGCTTGGGTCGATCGTCAATCGAACTGAGCTTATATACACCGTCAAGAGCGGGTGACGGATGACCGGTGACCAGTTTGGTACCTACGCCAAAAATATCAATGGGAGCATCCTGTGTTTTGAGACTGGTAATTACCCGTTCATCGAGCTGATTGGATGCGGCAATCTTTACCTCCGGAAAACCGGCCTCATCGAGCATGGTTCGGGCTTTCCTTGAGAAATAGGCAAGGTCACCGCTGTCAAGCCGAATGGCTTTCAGGTTGTATCCTTCATCCCGAAGTTCGCCTGCTACCGTAATCGCATTGGGAACACCGCTTTGGAGAGTATCGTAGGTGTCAACTAGCAGTACGGTGTCATCCGGATAGTATTCAGCGTACGTCCTGAACGCGGTTAGTTCATTTTCAAATGACTGAATCCATGAGTGTGCCATGGTTCCACCCGCAGGCACGTTGAACCGCCTGGCAGAGTACACGTTGGAGGTTCCATCGAAACCGCCGATCATGGCAGCCCGGGTGGCATGGATACCGCCGAGGCCCTGTGACCGGCGAAGCCCGAAGTCAAGAACAACTGACTGCTCACCTGCTGCCACCTTGATACGGGAGGCTTTTGTGGCGATCAATGACTGAAAATTCAGAATATTCAGAAGAATGGTCTCTATCAGCTGGGTTTCCAGCAGGTCGCCCTCAACACGCAAAACCGGTTCGTTCGGAAAAATGATCTCACCTTCTTTTACGGAGTGTATATTACCACGAAACCTGAAATTCTCGAGGTAGTCAATAAACTCGTCTGCAAAACCCTCTTTCCTTAGGTAATCGGTTTCGGACGAACTGAAGGTTAGGTGTTGAATGGTATTGATTAGTTCCTGGATGCCTGCAAAGACAACATATCCGCCATCAAACGGAATTTTTCGGAAGAAATAGTCAAAACTGGCTCTACGCTTATGCATTCCGGCTAAAAAATAACCCTGAGCCATGGTCAGCTCATAATAGTCGGTGTAGGTAGCCGGATTGTCTATATACATATAAACTAAAAGTATGTGTAAAAGGGTTGTAAGAATGAAGGCTGAAAATAATAAAGGTAATCTTTAACCTAAACCCGGCATGACATCTTATTTGTTGGCGGCCGATCCGTGATTAATCGCAGTCCGGAATTCTTGTGAAGCACAAAATTGGCTATATTCAT
>JAWVZW010000389.1:0-2552 GCA_033721975.1 Balneolaceae bacterium | reverse complement strand
TAATAAAAATTCCCTGAGCAGTTTCAGGACGGAGGTAAATAATATCGTCTTCGTCAGCAACGGCACCATACTGGGTTTTGAACATCAGGTTAAACTGGCGAACTTTGGTCCAGTCGAAGGCACCTGAATCGGGCGAACGTATCTCTTCATCCATGATAATCTGGTACAGATCTTCGCACAGTCCTTCGCGGGAACCGGCTGTGTCGAGCCGTTCCTGAACTTCATCCGCTTTCTCTTCTTTTCCTTTCTCCCTCAGCCTGTGTATATGTTCTTCAATAAGCATATCGGCCCGATAGCGTTTTTTGGACTGCTTGTCATCGATCATGGGATCGTTGAACCCTTCCACGTGTCCGCTCGCTTCCCAGACTCTTGGATGCATAAAAATAGCCGCATCCAGACCCACGATATTATCGTGAAGCTGGGTCATGGTTTTCCACCACTCATCCTGAATATTTCGCTTGAGCTGAGCTCCCAGCGGACCGTAATCATAAACGGCACCGAGCCCTCCGTAGAGTTCAGAAGATTGAAAAATGAATCCTCTTGCTTTAGAAAGGGAGACGATTTTATCGAGATTGTCCAGGTGTTGTACGGCCATTAGTCAGTCGAATCTGCTTTTTAATTTTGTATTCCTGTCGCAATAATGCGACAGAAAGTCGTTAGCTTCAAAAGATAGCAATTTTCTTGCCTATTCATGAATCGATTGTCTCGTTGAATTGTTATCTTTTGTCTCTTTTGTAATTGTTCAACATTGCGGCAAAAGAGAGCCGCTCCAAACGTACTTTTACTTCTATGTCGAATTTTAAAGTTGGTATTCTCGGTGCAACCGGTGCTGTAGGGCAGAAATTTATTCGTTTACTTAACCAGCATCCCTGGTTTAAATTCCAGGCAATCGGCGCTTCCAGCCGGTCTGCCGGCAAAACTTACGGAGATGCGGTCAACTGGGTTGAAAGTTCAGCTATGCCAGAATCTGTAGCAGGTATGACGGTTCGAAGCTGTGATTCTTCAGAGTTCAGTGATGTCGATTTTGTATTCTCGGGACTCGATTCATCCGTTGCCACTGAAATCGAGGCAGATTTTGCAGAAGCCGGGATTCCCGTAATCAGTAATGCAAAAAATTACAGGCCTCATCCCAAAGTGCCGCTCCTGGTACCGGAGGTGAACCCGAATCATACGAGCTTGATAGAGTCGCAGGATTTTACCGACGACGGCAGCGGATGGATTGTAACCAACCCAAACTGTGTGGTCGTACCGCTCGTGATGGCCTTAAAACCTCTCTACGAGCAGTTTGGAATCCGGAATGTCGTTGTCACATCCCTTCAGGCGATCTCCGGTGCCGGTTACCCTGGTGTTCCGAGCCTGGATATACTTGGGAACGTGATACCGTTTATCGGCGGAGAAGAGTCCAAAATAGAGCAGGAGCCTCATAAGCTTCTTGGCACTCTGATAGGGGATGAAATTGAGCACGCCTCTTTCCCAATTTCAGCAACGGCAACCAGGGTTCCGGTATTGAACGGACACCTGCTTTCGGTCACTGCGGAACTGGAACAGCCATTTAACGGAATTGATGAAGTCAAAGAGGCATTCCAAAACTGGAAGAGTCCCATTGCCGGTTTAAAGCTTCCGTCTGCACCGGAATTTCCCCTGCACCTCTTTGAAGATGAGCGATATCCCCAGCCGAGGCTCCATGCCGACAGTTTCAATGGAATGCAGACGGCCATCGGAAGAGTCCGTAAATCGAATGTTATGAGCATATCTTTTGTGGCCATGGCCCACAACACTGTAAGGGGTGCCGCCGGTGGTGCCATTTTAAATGCAGAGCTGCTGGTCAAGAAAAACTATATCCGATCCAAAGAAGAGTGAGCAGCCGAGATGCTGTCGAAGCAGGGGAAACCGGCCGGTCCTGTTGTCGTCGGTGATTTCAATCCCCGATTTGATCCAATTTGTGTTCGGAAAGGGCAACCCTTGCAGAGCTGATAATTTTTTCAACCTGCTCCCGGTCTTTTCTGCTAATCTTAAGTTTGCAGCGACCCTGTTCAGCTTCCGGAATCTCTTCAAAGGTCTTCATACTGTTGGCAGTAATAACCACTGATGCTCCCCAAAGCCTTTTTTTATAGTTCAGGGATTCGATCTGATCAAAGGGTATAACCACCTCTTTTACACCTGATTTGATGATGCCGGCGATAGCATCTTTCACTTCAAATTCGAACCTGAGTTCGTTCTGCCCAATATGCAGCAGGCCACGTGCTTCGGCAAAACCGTGATTGACATCAAAGTGAAATGGAATAGGCTTGCTCTGCAAAATTTTTATGATTTCTTGAAAATGACTGGCTCAAAATAAATGATTTGAAAAATAATTGTAAGGAATTCCGTGAATTCGGTTCATACTTGTGAGAACACGAACACATAGTGAAAAGAGAAGTTATGAGCACACTTCTCAACGTCCTTACCGGGGGTTGTGGTGGACAACTGCAACTCCTGTTTTTTTAATGAATCAAGAGTAGAAAATTACCTTAGGGAGAGATATCCGGGGGTACGATTCTTTTTAAGAGATC
>JAWVZW010000388.1:0-2582 GCA_033721975.1 Balneolaceae bacterium | reverse complement strand
TAGAACATCAATCCGCTTGGAGCCTGGGATGGTGTCCAGACCAGTTTGGGGTCCTCCATTCCGGGGATGGACGTCTCGCTTGATATCCGGGTATACCAGTATTCCCGGCTATAGGTAGCCTCCGGCCATCCGTAGTTGGCGCCTTTATGGATCAGGTTCAGCTCATCCCCGCCGCGGGACCCGTGCTCATTAGACCAAAGATTTCCGGTCTCCGGGTCAATAGCCAGGCCCTGGATATTCCGGTGACCGTAACTCCAGATTTCAGGAGCAACACCGGGTTCTTCAGTGAATGGATTGCCTGAGGCAGCGGACCCGTCTTCATTCAAACGTAGAATTTTTCCCAGATGAGAATCGAGCAGCTGTGCATGTTCCCGGCTCAGAATACCGGCTGTTTCCAGCGGCCGGTTGCCGCCGTCGCCAACGGACAACACAAAGGTGGAGTCGGACATCCACTCCATACGTGAACCAAAATGCTGATTCCCTTCCTTATCCGGTGAAACGCGGAAAATTTCTTCAAATCCTGTGAGGGTGTTGCCTTCCAGGCGCCCTCTGCCAACCGTTGTTCGGTTCACATTTTCATCTCCGGTTGAGTAGGTGAGATAGACCAGGCTGTTTTCTGTGAATTTCGGGTGCAGGGAGATATCCAGCAGGCCGCCCTGACCGTCGGAATATACCTCCGGAACCCCGCTGATGTCGGTGGTGGTCATCGATTCGGCGTTGACCCGAATGAGACGCCCCGGTCGTTCCGTGATCAGCATGTCACCGCCGGGAAGCCACACCATGGACCAGGGTTGTTCCAGGCCGGTAAGCAGGGGCTCTATAGCCCAGCCCTCTGCTTCCGGAACGGTATCACTGATTGGGACAGGACCTTCCGGAGTATCGCATCCGGAAAAAATGAAAAAAATTGTGAAGATGAGCAGTGAAGTAAGATTGCTTTGAACAGAATTCATAGGTTCAGTCGTTAAACGATTCAGGCCGGGGTTCGGTTTATGTTCAAAAATTGCTTTATAGCACTTGAATAGATGTACGTCATAGCACCTTTAGAAAATATAACGGTAATGAATGGGTGAAAATGCCGCTTAAACAAAATCTTTTTCTTCTTAGCGCTATCTGTCTGCTGGTAGTTACCGATCTGTCCGCTCAACCGGAGAACAACCCGGATCTTGAGGAAATTACGTCAAAGGTTTTTGAGATCGGATCTGTGGAAAGCATCATGATTGAGCGGGGTGGAGAGATTATTCATCAGGATTTTCGCGGACGAATGAGTCCCAATCGCGCTACCAATATTAAATCGGCATCAAAGAGCATTCTCTCACTGCTGATTGGGATTGCCATTCATGAAGGGTTTATAGACAGCATCAATGCTCCAATCGGGCCCTATTTCCCGGAATATTTTGATGAAAATCCCGACTCAGCTAAAGAGGCCATTACCATCCGCAATCTGCTGACCATGCGGGCAGGGCTGGAATCGACCAGTATCCGTAATTACGGCCGCTGGGTGGTGAGCAGTGACTGGGTAGAGTTCGCTTTATCGCGCGAGATGGTGGCTGAACCGGGTGGACAAATGGTTTACAGTACGGGTACGTCGCATTTGCTGTCGGTGATTCTGACTAAGGCAAGCGGTATGAGCACGCGCGCATTTGCGAACCGGTATCTGTTTGAACCGATGGGAATAGAGCTGGGCGGCTGGGATCGGGATCCGCAGGGGTACTACATGGGAGGCAACAATATGGCGATGCGTCCGGCCGATATGCTCAAAATCGGACGCATGATGATGAACCTGGGGGAGTATAACGGTGAGCAGATCGTACCCGCCGAATGGATTCTGGATTCGGTAAAGAAATACACGCGCAGCAATTACAATCCATATGATTATGGATACATGTGGTGGCGCAAGCCGGTAAACGGATACGAAGTTGTTTTTGCCTGGGGCCATGGCGGTCAGTACATCATGATGCTCCCCGAAATCGACATGGTGATCGTCATGACCTCCAACCTGATGACCAGCCGCGGCCGCGGCTATCAGCGTGAACTATTTCGATACCTCGAGGAAGAGTTGGTTCCTGCACTGGCTTATTCACCGGATTCACCGCAGAGGCGCTGAGGGCGAAACGTGAAACGTCAGACGTCAAACGGGAGACGGGAAAAGCAAATCGTTAGGCAGATATAAGTTAGTATTATTGGACGGTGATAAATCTGCTGAGTAACGCAAAAACATAGTTTAACTTTTCACAAAGTTCTGAGGATTCAGCTCTTTCAATATATCCCAATTCAACTGATATTTCTATTTGTGTATCCAGTTCTACAAGTGAAGAGCGAGCAATTTCATAAAACCGAACTCTTTCTGTTTTTGATTTCCGGGCAGTACCTTCACTTAGGTTAGATGCAACAGAAATAGCTGCTCTGCGCATTTGATTGACTAAACCATACCGTTCAATTTTCGGGAAATTATTGGTGATCAAGTAGATCATTTTTATGAGTTGAACACTCTCATTCCACACAGTGAGTTTTTTGTGTCTAAGATCAAGCATCTATCTTCTCCGATAATTTTTTATAAAGATCCTATTTATAGGATCGATATT
>JAWVZW010000387.1:0-2633 GCA_033721975.1 Balneolaceae bacterium | reverse complement strand
GACCCCTCGCGAATGCACTTGTGATACCCGTTCTATCCATTACGGTACCTGCCGGTCTCATCTTATCCATTGCGGGAGTATTCACAGAAGGGGTGATGACGTATCCTGTTCAGGCTGAAGAGTATTTACTGACCTGGATCCAGTGGGTAGCTGCGACTGTTGGTGGACAGCAGGCAAGCTATGTGACGGGTCATCTATTGTCGCCTATGCTTTTTGGAGTATGGATAACGGCCATATTGTTGATTGCTTCTGTGAGAATACCTCAGATCAGATGGAAAGTCCTGTCTCTTTTTCTAATCTGTATCAGTGTCATGATTGTACATCTGACGATAAAAAAGCCGGCTGTACATCAACTTGAAATTACCTTCCTGGATGTGGGTCAGGCAGACGCAGCGCATATCAAAACCCCTGATAACAGGCATCTGCTGATTGATACAGGCAGGTGGAGTCCTGGATCCAACAGCGCTGATCGTGTGCTGCTGCCCTATTTCAATGATCTGGGCATCAGGAAGCTGGATGCCGTATTTCTTACCCACCCTCACGCAGATCATATAGGCGGCATAGCTGAGTTAATCGATTCGATGGAGATTGGGACCATTTATCAAACTGACCTTGATTACGATTCGGAGCTTTTTCGAAACTATATGAGGAAAGCGGAAGAGAAACGCATTCCGGTTCAGTTTATATCGGCCGGCGAGGTTTTAACTCCGGACCCGACCATAAGAATATTTGTTCTTGGACCCCGGAGTGAAGGTATAAAAGCGGCAAACCCCAACAACAACTCCCTGGCACTTAAGTTGGTTTATGGCAGAAAATCCATTTTGTTTACAGGAGATGCAGAAAGAGAGCAGGAGGCGGAATTGATAACTATGTATGGAGAGTTTGTGGATTCAGACCTATATCAGGCAGGGCATCATGGCAGTAATACAAGCAATTCGAGCTTTTTTATGGACAGGATAACTCCGGACTATACCGTTATTTCACTGGCATTTAAGAATCAATTCGGACATCCGGACCCGGAAGCCATTACAAGACTTAAAAGGGAGAACTCAAAAATCAGCTATACAAGCCTGGAAGGGGCTGTTCGTTATTCTACAGACGGAGTGACATTCCGCAAAATGAACTGGCAGAAACAATAATCCTCCCATTGACTTCAACAAGATTGAAACGCAACTAGGTTTGAAGCTTTAACAGGATCAGGCTACATTCATTCAATACCCTCAAAAATTAAAAAGATGGCAAAAAAGGAACGACTTGGATTCGAAGAAGCTTTACAACGGTTGGAAGCTGTTGTTGAGAAGCTGAATGATGAAGACATATCTCTTGAAGAGTCTGTAGCATTGTATGAGGAGGGCATAAAGCTTTCTAAAATTTGCACAGAAACTTTGGAGAATGCAGCTTTAAAAATTGAGAAGATAGATCAAAACAACGGTACGGATTCCAATTAAGCCTGATTCGAAAAATATGAAAGATTACAAACCGAAACCGGGATCACTCCTGGAAGCCATACATACACCGGATGATCTGAAAAAGCTCAAACCCGAGCAGCTGCAGGAGGTTTGCGATCAGCTGAGAGAATATATTATCGATACAGTATCGGTACATGGAGGTCATTTTGGAGCCAGTCTGGGAGTTGTGGAACTGACCGTTGCGCTGCATTATGTATACAATACTCCCCATGATAAAGTGATCTGGGATGTAGGTCATCAGGCATACGGGCATAAAATACTGACCGGACGAAGAGATCAATTTCATACAAACCGTAAGTACAAAGGGATTTCCGGCTTTCCCAAGCGCACCGAAAGCGAGTATGATACATTCGGTGTAGGGCATTCAAGTACCTCCATATCCGCAGGACTGGGTATGGCGATTGCCCGTGACCTGGATCAATCCGACAAAAAAATAGTCTCTGTTATTGGCGATGGTGCCATGACGGGCGGAATGGCTTTTGAAGCTCTGAACAATGCAGGAGCTCTAAAGTCTGACATGCTTGTGGTCTTGAATGACAACAATATGTCAATTGACCCGAATGTGGGCGCATTGAAGGAGTACCTGGCAGAAATTACGACCAGCAAGACCTTCAACAAGATGCGCGATGAAATTTATGATCTGCTGGGTCACCTGAAAGGTGCCGGTGAGAAAATGAGAAAAGTAGCGTCGAAGCTGGAAAAAACAGCCGTGGCCGCCATCACTCCCGGAGCCCTGTTTCAGGCACTTGGATTCAAATATTATGGTCCGGTTGACGGACATAACGTAGATGCACTCAGGCGTCATCTGGAAGATCTTCGAACCGTTAATGGCCCTAAATTGCTGCATATCGTTACGGTGAAAGGTAAAGGATTTGCCCCTGCCGAGCGGGAGCAGACCAAATGGCATGCTCAAAGCAGTCCCTTTGATAAAATAACGGGTAAATCCCTTGTTAAACCGTCAAATGGAAATGCACCGGCGCCCAAATATCAGGATGTATTTGGCGAAGCTTTGGTAGAACTGGCAGCAGCCAATGAGAATATCGTATCCATGACCCCCGCCATGCCAAGCGGATCAAGTCTCTGGCCGATGATGAATACGTTTCCTGACAGGGCTTTTGATGTGGGAATCGCAGAGCAGCACGCCGTCACGTTTGCAGCGGGTCT
>JAWVZW010000386.1:0-2633 GCA_033721975.1 Balneolaceae bacterium | reverse complement strand
TCCCTGATGCCTATATCAAGCCGCCTGTCTTTGTCGCCTGCCAGATAAATTGTTTGTGTCGGGAATGCAAAATCGATGCCTTCCTCATTAAAACGACGGAATATTTCACGATTTACTTTCTGTGTAAAGTCCATGTACTTCCAGTAATCTGCCGGATGATACCAGTAGAAGCATTTGATATTCAGTGAATCCGCATTCATGTTGTCAAAATAGACCCGGGGCGGGAAATCCTCATTCATCCCCTCATGATTATCCAGTATTTCCTTGAGAATCTCTACGGCCCGATCCACTTTTTCCGCGGGTGTATCGTAGGTAATGGTTACATCAAATACCCTTCGGATATATGGGCGTTTGCCGACATTGTGGATAGTCATGTTGGCCAGATTGCCATTAGGCACGCTCAGAACGTGGCCATCAAGCGTTTGAATCCGGGTGGTACGAACCCCTACTTCCGTTACACTTCCCAGTTTTCCTTCAAGATCGATCAGTTCGCCAACATTAAAGGGCTTATCCGCAAAGATCATCAATGATCCAAAGAAATTGCGGATCGTATCCTGTGCAGCCAGACCCAGAGCCAGGCCCCCGATACCAATACCGGCAAGAATGCTGGTTATCGGCTGATCGCTCAACGACTGTGCAGCCTGAAGAATCACAAGAATGACGACTGCCACTCGTATCGATTTGCCCACGATGGGGATGAGCATATCATCGATGTTAATTGAATCTTCGGATGCGAACCTCTGCAGCCAGACGTCAACAATATCAACCTGCCTGTAGGCAAAATGACCTATGGCAAGGATAATCAACAGTTCCAGAATGGTATTGAGCAGGTCTTGAAAACCTTCCGGAACAATCAAAAAAGACATGGCAATTTTCAGTCCGAATGCAAAAAAGAGAAAGGTAACCGACATCCCTGCTGCATGGATGGCCTTTGCAGCAATTTTTCTGCCACTCTCTTCCAGGCGCGGCTCCAGACGATTCAGGAAATATTTCAGCACTCTGCCGATCAAAAGTGACAGTGCTATAATCGTAATCAGAACAACAATTCGCCAGACTTCATTGCCGGCAAAAACATACTCAGCCGGTTCAGTAAATATTTCCATATCTATTTGTATACGTCAATTAACATGTGATGAACATTTGATAAATCTTTCTAAAAATAGCTATTTCTGATCAGGCACAAAATGGCAGATATTGCTTATTCATCTGTCGTACAGTTGCTTGATCAAATTTATTTCCATGGTGGGCACCCATCATCCTGCAACTTTATTCATAAATCAGTGATCCTCTCCATCTCTTTAGCATCCTTATGGGACGAGAAACACACAGAAAGATCGTTTTTACGGTAAAATTGTGTAACCACTCACTGAACCCAGCGAACCGGCGTTGCAATAGCTAAACCTGGAATCTATATTAAGCCAACTATCGATTTCTATATATCCAACCATTAACCATTGATCCAACATCTTCTATGAAACTAACCTATTCCGTATTGATTGGAGTCTTTATCCTGCTTCTCACAGGTTTTACAACCGCTGATGATCTGGCAGCTCAAAGCAGACAGCTGGAAGCTGAGAGTGCCGTTACCACCGAGGGACAGGTAACCGTAAAAGGCGAACGCATTCGCTATGAAGCCACTGCCGGTACTCAGCCCGTATGGGGTGAAGACGGCAACCCCGTCGCCTCCCTATTTTATGTCTACTATCGAAGAACCGATGTAAGCGATGTATCCAATCGTCCGCTGATCTTTTCATTTAACGGCGGACCCGGCTCTGCTTCCGTCTGGATGCATATCGGATATACCGGTCCTCGATTTCTGAAAATAGATGACGAAGGCAATCCCGTTCAGCCTTACGGCGTGGTCGAAAACAATCACTCCATTCTGGATGTCGCTGATATCGTCTATATCGATCCCGTAAATACAGGTTTTTCGCGCATTTTATCTGATGATGCAGACCGCGATGACTTCTTTGGTGTGAATGCCGATATCGAGTACCTGGCAGAATGGATCAATAATTTTGTTTCCCGTCACGATCGGTGGACATCACCCAAATACCTGAAAGGTGAAAGTTACGGAACCACCCGTGTTTCTGGTCTGGCCCGCGAGCTTCAGAATGCTCATTGGATGTTCGTAAATGGTGTGATCCTGGTTTCCCCGACCGGACTCGGCCTGGAGCCTCCCGCCATGACGCCGCGGTCTCAAATCCTGAAGCTGCCATACTATGCCGCAACCGCCTGGTACCACGATGCTCTGCCAAGCGACCTTCAGCAGCGCGACCTGTACGAAATCCTGCCCGAGGTAGAGGAGTTCACCATTGACGAATACCTGCCGGCAGTAGCCAAAGGCGGAATGCTGAGCAGCGCCGAGCGCGACCGGATTGCAGAAATGGTTGCAAGATATTCCGGCATCGATAAACAGCACGTGCTCGACTACAACCTCACTCTGCCCACATCCTTTTACTGGAAAGAACTCTTACGGGATGAAGGACTTACGGTTGGCAGGCTGGATTCAAGGTATCGCGGAATTGACCGAATGAATGCAGGTGACTCCTATGATCACGATCCGGCACTGACCTCCTGGAATCACGCTTTTACACCCGCAATCAATTACTATCTACGGAACGTACTGGGAT
>JAWVZW010000385.1:0-2645 GCA_033721975.1 Balneolaceae bacterium | reverse complement strand
GTTTCAGTGAAACTGTGGGGCGAATAGAGTACCCTGGAAAGCAGGAAGTTGAAACGGATCACCCCCGCATACTCTTTCGGTGAATAACCGGTTAAATGTTTGAAATTTTTCTGAAGAGTAGATTTATGGATGTTGAATTCATTGCAGAAATTTTCTATTCCAATCTCACCTTTCTGGCGTATAACCCTGCGGATGAATTCGGATACGACTGCATTGGATTCAATCTCCACTTTCTGTTTCAGAAACCATTGAATCATTGCACGGATGATGGTATTCGATGACGAGTTTTTCAGAACAAGATTCATCGCCAGATCAGCGAGTTCCGGCATGACCTCCTGAAGCGGATAGACCGGCTGGTTCAGATCACCAAGACTCGTTCCGGTCATCTGTTTTATTGCCTCCGGCCTGAACCGGACGGCAACACATGAGGTCTGGGGTTTTTGGAACACTTTGACGGCATTTCTGAATGGAGTCACGAAACTGCACTGATCGATCAGGTTCCGGCTGTCATTTTTTTCATCATCCCTGAAATAGCTGCCGTTTAACATGAATACCGCTTCGGCGCTTCCGTCAGGTATGATAAAATCATGGTCCTGCTTAAAATCCTCAGCATACATAGTGTTGCTCCAAAAACACTCTATGAGATGAGATAGCTCAGCCGGTGGGGTATAATGATGGTAATTCATGCTAACAATTAAAAGTTACGAAGCTAATTCTAACATCTATACTGGTTCGAATAGAGATAGGTTTCACAATTACGTTTAGATAGATGAAGAAAGATCAAGATGGAACACACCTACCGAGTTCCCGTCTCTTTTTCAGGCAGGGAACGCAGATAGGTATAGAGCCCTTTGAGCTCCTCATCAGTCATGGCTCCCAGCATCCTCCAGGGCATGTATGGTTCTGTCAACTCCTTGCCCTCAGGGGTCACGCCCGTCTCCATGGTTCTAATAAATTCTTCTGCGGTCCAGTTGCCAATATTTCCCGCGGGTGTAATGTTCGGGGCTGCAGGCCATTCGGGTGGAGTACCCGGGATAGGCCCGCCGGCAAAACCTTCTCCATGACAACCCGTACAGGTCACGGCCAGGTATTCACCCAACTCACGGGGTGTTCGTTCCTCCACAGGTTCCGGAATCGGTTTGCTGTGATCAATGAGCCTGGCGGGTACAAGGTGCATACCACCGTACATATAGAGAAAACGTGCCAGCATGCCGACTTCCGTTTCCGGCTGGACGTTGTCTACAGGTTCCACACTTCGGATATAAGAGACCAATGCAGAAAGGTCATCTCTGTCAATCGGGTTGTATTCGTGAGACGGCATGAATATGGAGGGTTTCCCATTTTTATCTACACCATGACGAATCGCCCTGACCATATCTTTGTTTGTGTACTCCCGCCCGATGCCGCCTTCACCGGTCGTCAGGTTCGTAGCAATAAGCAGTCCAATGGCCGGATCATCAATAAAGACCTGTCCGCCCAGACCTTCCCCGTGGCATTCAACACAACCGCGTATGGTGGCAACGTGCTTGCCGTGAGCCACCACAGAGGAATCAGTCGTAACTTCTACAGTTTCAGCGTCTATTTGGTAGGTTTTATTGAAGTGCCTTTCGGTGATCAGGTATGTAACGGCTATAAAGATCAGTAAAATTACGACCAGCGTTAACAGTGTAATCCCAACCCACTTGAGTATTTTCATAAAATTTGCCCCCGCTTCCCGTTTTGTTGAAGGATTTTGAATAAATAGGTTAATAAATGCAAAAAATGCAAATCAATAATTACCTGAACGAATCGGGTTGGATTTTTTTTAGATAGCCAAATCAAAACAAATAAATTTAATCCATGGAAGACAAGGTAGTATTAATTGTGGGTGGTTCAGGTGGTATCGGAAGTGCCTGTGCTAAACTTTTCAGCAAGGCCGGAGCAAAAGTGGTACTTGCAGCGCGTGACAAATCCAAGGCGGAAGAAGTTGCAAAAGAGATCAATGGTAACGGCGGGGATGCCTACGTTATAAAAACCGATGTGACGGACCTGGCCTCGGTATCGGATATGACCAGTGAGGTGAAAGATAATCTCGGTGAGATCGATGTGTTGATCAATGCTTTCGGAGTTGGGATTATCCAGCCGCTGCTCGATATAAAACCGGAAGATGCCAAGAACCTGTTCGAAACTAATGTCTACGGCACGTTCCTCGTAACACAAACTGTGGTCAGACATATGGCCTCCAACAAGAAAGGACGAGTCATCCTCTTTCCGGGTATCCTGGGTAAGGCTGTGATGAAAAACACCTCCGTCTACTCAGCGTCGAAGTATGCAGTCACCGGATTTGCCAAGGCCCTGGTGGAGGAGAACAAACGGTCCGGTGTAAAATTCTCGCTGCTCTATCTTGGAGGGGTGGACACCGGGTTCTGGGACAATTCCAATATTGATATGCGGGTTCAGCGTGATAAGATGCTCACAACCGATGAAGTGGCCAAGGCCGTTTATTATGCTGCTTCACAACCGGATGATTCTGTTTTGAACGAACTGACCCTGCAACCCGAATCGCATCAGATGGTTTAAAATCTGATCTTTTCATGAATTTTACAGGGAGGCCAGGTATCCCTCATTCGCCAGACGTTTGCCGGATTCATCGTAGGCCTGTTTTT
>JAWVZW010000384.1:0-2651 GCA_033721975.1 Balneolaceae bacterium | reverse complement strand
CCGGAGAGAATATAGACAATCCTGGTGTCCGTGAAACAGATCCCATTTCGAATAATCAAGCATCAGAGTCAGATCAGAATCTTAATCAGAACCAGAACCAGAATGGGGATCAGAATCTTAATTTTGATGAAAATGTGAGTGAAACTGAGACACTGGCTGCAATCCCGGATCTTCAGGAAGCCCAATCGCCTGATTCAGCCGTGCCATCTGATCCGGTTAGTCAGAATGCTATCGGATTAACTGAACATTCGCATTTTGACTATAAACGGATTCCAACTGGGGAAAACCTGAATACTGGGTCTGGGTTAACAGTTTCAGGCTATAGCGAATACTCAACTCAACACACATTTGCTGCAATCAGAGAGCCAGATTATGTAAGATCTGAACAACCCTTTTACACGCAGGGTCCTGATTTGAAGGATGCACGTAGTACATTTGAGGGACAGTCTTCCCGATTAACAGTCGCCATTGCCCTTTCTCCGGATGTGACCGGAGCAGGGACGGTGTCCGGTTTTCGCGACCCGGGATACAAGGCGGGTGCTTTCCTGGAATATGCATTGACAAAACGACTTTCAGTTTCTGTAGGAATCGTACAAACAGAAGTCAATTACAAGGCTCCCTCTTCTGAGTATGATCCTCCATACTACTGGCAGCCGGGTACATCCCCTTCTGAAATCATCGCTACCTGCCTGATGCTGGATCTTCCGCTAACCTTCAAGTATAACCTGTTTCAATTTGAACGGTCTCGTATCTATAGTTCAGCCACACTATCCTCTTACTATATGCAGAATGAGGAGTATCAGTTCAGATACAGCGGCGCAACACAGGGTGGTCCGGACGGGTATAATGAGACTGGCAATAAAGCTTACTGGTTCAGCAATGCCGGAGTATCGATCGGATACGAATTTGACCTGAATCAGACATGGTCGCTTCGTGCAGAGCCATTTTTGCGGCTACCCCTGCGTGAAGTGGGGTGGGGAAATGCCAGATTGTACTCAATGGGAACCTTTATCTCCCTGAATTACCGCATTTAGACGTACGCATTCAGCATAAAGAAAATGACCACACCCGTAATCGATACATAAAGCCAGATCGGAAGGGTCCACTTTGAGACTTTCCGGTGTGTTTTGAATTTGCCTGCAAAAGCAAAGTAATAGCTCGTCAGAACAAGAGGTACGACAAAGGCGGATAGGATAATATGAGAAATGAGAATGGTAAAATAGATGTATCTGACCATTCCCTCTCCGGTAAATGGCACACTGCCCACATAATGATGATAAATAAGGTAACTGATCAGAAACAGGGATGATGTGATAAATGCAGTCAGCATCAGTTTCATGTGCCTGATATATTTTTTCTTCCGAATGGCGATATAACCTGCCGTTATGAGCACGGCACTTACGCTGTTCAATGCTGCATTCAGGGCCGGAAGGTTGGTAACCCATGCTGCCGTATCCTCAGCGGTATCCCTGAAGTAGATCAGCCAGATCAGGAAAAGAAATGCCAGTACACTCACTAACAAGATCATTCCGATTGCCTTGGGTACACTAAGATTTTTTAAAAAGTCGACCGTTAGCTGCTCTTTGTCAGAAAGATTCATTGTCATATTATTTATTAAATAGTCTAGTCATTTCAAGATATGCACGGGGCTTCCGGCTCGTAAAACAAAAAATGGAAATCTTTTAACAACTCTATTTCACGCACAATTCGCACATCATTATAAAATGTTTTTTCCAGGCATCATGATTGAGCGAACAATAGCTGAACGTGGCCTCTAACTGTGTTAAAAATCAGTATGATTCCTAAGACGCTTGAGGACATGCTTTTTGGGCTTTGGCATTTCTACCCTACTTTGCAAAACACAAAATTAATCCCCGGGAAAAATTGATCGGCGATAATTCAGCATTTTTACGGGGCTTGCACTATATTCAATCACTATTCAGCTTCATGAAAAAATGAAGCTCTTTACCTATTTAGAATGAGTTTAAATATCCGGCTATTATCCATGAAAGGTAGGAGGATTTTCAAGATTTTCGGTACCTTCATGCCGGCTTTGCTCAGGCAGAATACTTAAAAGAAATTGAACTTTCTCAACTGAATTTATGGCTCAGATTTTTCCGAAGTGGGTAAACGATGCCCCAAAACGAATTCTCATTGGTGCTATTGTCTTTTTAAATGCCGCGGTTTTTGGAGTCTGGTACTTTTTCTCTCCTGAATTTACTGATGTAGGTTATGCTCCCGAACAACCCGTACCGTTCAGTCACAAGGTACATGTGGGCCAGCTGGGCATGGACTGCCAGTACTGTCACACACAGGTTACGCAGTCAAAACATGCAAATGTGCCCGCCACCCAAACCTGCATGAATTGTCATAGCCAGATCCGTACGGACGCTGAAACTCTTGAACCGGTTCGTCAAAGCTGGGAAACGGGTGAGCCCATTGAATGGGTCCGGGTTCATATGCTCCCCGATTATGCCTATTTCAATCACGCCGCGCACGTGAATGTGGGTGTTGGATGTGAATCCTGCCATGGCCGAATCGACCGAATGGATGTTGTGTACCAGGCACAGCCGCTGAGTATGGGCTGGTGCCTTGATTGCCACAGGGAGCCGGAAAAGCATGTACGTCCGGTAACGGAGGTAACTACGATG
>JAWVZW010000383.1:0-2652 GCA_033721975.1 Balneolaceae bacterium | reverse complement strand
TTTTTTGGCTTCCGATATACGCTTTCTAATCGTTTCAATATCATCTTTTTCAACCGAAATAAATTCTGTCCAGCTTCTCCCAATAAGATCTTCCACAACATCAACACCGTATATACTGGCACCGGCCGGGTTGATAAAGACTATTTCGTCATCATCAATAATCTGAACCAGGCCCGGATTTTTTTGTACCAGCTGCTCCCAGCGTTTTTCACTCTCTTCCAGCTGTATCCGGGATTCTATTCTTTCAATTTGTGAAGCCAGGGTACCCGCTATGGCATCGATCAGTTCCTGCTCTTCTTTCAGAAATGGACCTAAATCATTTTCAGGCCTTTCCTCCCGATAAACGATTTTGATTGCTATGGATTTGGAATTAAAGCTATGGCTCTCGGAAATGAGCCCCCATTTAGTATGTTCAAACGCAGGGGTTCTGTAGACTTTACCGTTATATTCGATCGCCGCCTCGGCAATATCAGGATACTGAAATCCTTCGGGGATAATTTGAACCGCCTTTTCGAGTATTTTCTCTATTTCATCATACTTCTCATTGAGGCTGCCGATGCTGTACAAACAGGCTTTCTCCTTGCTTCGCTCTTTCAGCTGCTGGAACGCTACTTCCCGGTCGGTAATGTCGGTGGATATTCCACAAATGCAGCCTTCAAAACCGGGTACATTATCAAGGGGGTATTTGATGGAGATGTAATGGCGTAAATCGTCTCCTACCGGTATTTTTTCTTTAAATCTATGAAGTTTACCTGACGTAAATACCTTTTGGTCATTTTCTTTTATCAGTTCAGCAATCTCTTGTTTGTATCGTAACTTTTCGACCTTGGGCTCAGCAGAGGAATAGTCCGGGTCGAATAACTTTCTATACTGTTGGTTTACCAGTTTTGCATTCCCATTCTTATCCTTTACATAAATAATAGAATCGGTCTGATTAATGATTGCGCTGAGCAGCTTCTGCTGCTGCTCAGATTCAAACTCTGCTTCAACACGCTTTGTGATATCAACAGCGGAACCAATGATATAGGTTTTGCCATTTCGTTCGAATCGTGTGCCGATTAGAAAGTGCCGTTTGGCATTCCCCTGTTTATCAACCAGATCAACCTCTATATCAGAACTTCCTGCCCTGAATATCTCGCCGATCTTATCAATAACAATCTCTCTATCTGCAGGCCGGATATAATCAAGCGCATGCATTTTTTCAATTTCTTCATCTGAATATCCAAGATCCCGGACCACATTCTTATTCCAGAAAACAAATTTCAGATCTTCATCCAGCATATAGAAGATACCGGGCATGTTGTCTACGACCGTCCTGATGAACTCCCTTTCTTCTTTTAGCTGCTTTTCCCGTTTTTTGTTTTCCGTTATATCCGCCAGTGAAGCAATTACTCCTTCCAGTACACCGCCTTTACCTTTAAGAGGGGCTGCATTGACAGATAGAATTTTCCTGCTGCCATCGGGCCACTCTATGGCATGTTCAATATCATAAACAGCCTGCCCTTTCTTTTTAACCTGAGCAAAAGGCAGTTCCTCTTCAGGAAACGGATTGCCATCCGGATCGGCAATTTTCCATTCCGGGTCGTTGTAGCCGAGTTTAGTGATCTTATCTTTAGCCAGCCCCAATATTTTTTCAGCCTGCGCATTGGCAAAAGTAATCTTACCCTCTGCATCCAGTTTAGTAATTCCTACCGGGCTGGATTGGGTAAGTTTTTCAAACAGGTTTCGTTCTTTTTCGAGCTTGTGATGGGCATTAACCAGTTCCGTGATATCGTTTTGAATCCCAACAAAATGAGTAATTTGTCCATCGGAATCCTTGATCGGCGCGATTCTCAGATCGTTCCAAAACGGTGTGCCGTCTTTACGGAAGTTGCGCAGAGTGGCATGGCCGTTCTCTCCCTTTGAGATAAACGAGCGTATCTCATCCACGGCATCCTGCTCGCGATCATCATTTTGTAAAAACCGGCAATTTCGTCCAATGATCTCCTCTTGAGAATAACCGGTTATTTGCTGAAAGCCCCGATTGGCATACAGGATGGGACTGTCCTCCTCACGAGCATCAGTGATAATGATACCTGCATTTGCTGCATCCATGGCCTGTTCATATATGCGTAACTGCTCATTTTTCTGCTGCAGCTGCAGAGAGTGCTGGCGTATCTTAAGCATCGCCTCAATCCGCGAAACCAGAATAGGGGTTGGTGTGGGTATAGGTACCACATCGTCTACAACTTCCCAAACCGGATCGATGGTTTGAGACCATCTCTCCCCATTTACAAAAAGTATAAAGGGCAGGGTAACCGGCGCCGTTGACTGTTTATATTCAATGATCTTTTCCCTGTTTCGGGTATATGTGGCCCAATCGATGATGCAAACATCAAAATCCTTTTCCGTGACATTGCAGTCAGAAACGATCAGCTCATATCTTTCAGACAGGTACTGAAGCATTCGCTTCCTGTCGGCAGGGTTATGCAGACATGCCATGACCACCGGCTTCTTTGATTGCCATTCTTGATCAAATACCTTTATTCTATGAAGAGAAGAACTTTTCAATTTCGACTACTTTGTCTTCTGGATTAATTACTGTGTTCTTTCCGGCAGCCCGGTGAGAATACCATGAAGATTTGAGAGTTTTTCACCGACCTTCAGTCCGTC
>JAWVZW010000382.1:0-2669 GCA_033721975.1 Balneolaceae bacterium | reverse complement strand
TTTTTCCCGCCGCTTTGCTGTATGTTTTCAAATGAACTGTAAGGTTCGGTTGTGGGAACCTGTTCCTGGTAATGATACCCTTTCTCCGATTCCTCATCATTTCCATGACCAATCAGCTCATAAACATGCAGATCCGGCAGTTCCACGTTTTTGTCGGGGAAAAACTGATTCCAGCAGCCGGTATATGCCCCGGTAGTTTCTCGCCTGAATTCACAATATTTACACTCCTTGTGTATACTGATATCCAGAATATTTCCATTCTCCAGTGGTTTTTCTTCAATGAACCTGCAAGCTTCTTCTACAGACTTACCTACAAAAATGGGATGTGAAACCGACTCCGGAATATTCTCCATGCATTTACGGGCAGCATCTGTTGCATCCACAGCCGCAAAGAGATCATCGGCTTTCACAGAAGAATCCGGATTACCCTGAGCTTCGCGTATGCCACTGAGTGTATGTAAAAGATTCTCTTCGGTGCTACGATATGCCCGGTTTGGAAAATAGAGAGTCACATTGAGCGAGGATATTTCTCTGCTTTGAAGCAGCACAAAAGAGCGATAGGCGGCTTTAAGCAGATAGCTAGCCGTACTGCGGCTTTGAACGGGCCACTGAATTTCATCACCCTGCACTCTTTTCCTAAGCTTTCCATGAACCTGAATCAGAGTAAAATGATCTCTGTTCTTGACGAGAATAGGAATACGGGTAACCAAGTTTCCGGATCTTAATACGGCACCGCAGATTGCCACTGACTCCTCTTTCAGCCAGGATTCGGTCTCCTCCTCAGCACTTCGAATCGAATCGGATGTAAATTTCTGATTTTCATACTGAAGTGAAATGACATCCCGGAGCCTCAGTTTGTTTCGATGGCGATAGGAAACCTTTTTTTTATTCTTTTCCTGCTGTTCAGAAGCAAGATGGTATACTTTTAGCGGACACGATATCGCTTGTAGAAATGTGTTGTCATATATCCGCATCTTTTATCGCTGCCTGAACGTTAATCCACGATTGTGACTTCCGGCATGAGCCCAATACCGAATTTCTGCTTCACGGATTCCTGAATTTTCTTTGAGAGCTCAAAGATCTCCTCACCGGTTGCGGAACCAAAATTTACAATCACCAGGGCCTGATTTCGGTATGTACCTGCATTTCCCACTTTTTTCCCTTTCCATCCACACTGCTCAATCAGCCACCCGGCCGGTACTTTCACTCTTCCATCATCTGTTTCAAAGGAAGGAACGTCAGGATACTCCTTCTGAAGTCTTTCAAAGGTATTTTGATCAAGAACAGGATTTTTAAAGAAACTGCCTGCATTCCCGATATCCTCCGGGTCAGGCAGTTTGGATCTTCGGATATCGACCACAGCTTCAAATAGATCCGGAATCCCCGGATTGGTAATCCCTTTCTCTTTCAGCCACTCCCGCAGTGCATAATATTCCGTATTCAGCCTGTGATTATTCTTCGTGAGTTGTAGAGTCACGGATGTAACAACGGCCTTGTTTTTCAGCTCATGCTTAAAAATGCTGTCCCTGTAACCAAACCGGCAATCATTATGTGAAAGAGTGACAAATTTGCCACGCTCAGTGTCAAAGTATTCAAGCGATGAAAATACCTGTTCCAGTTCCACCCCATAGGCACCGATATTCTGTATGGGGGCGGCACCTGTGGTACCGGGAATCAGTGCCAGATTTTCTATACCCCCAAGCCCTGACTGTACTGCATATTTCACAAGATCGTGCCATACCACCCCTGCCCCGGCACAGATCTGAATGGCGCTATCATCTTCATAAACCGTCTCGATACCGCCGATAGAATTTTTCAGTATCGCCCTGGCCGGATTATCCCTGAACAGGATATTGCTGCCGCCGCCTAAAATGAAAGGGTCATGTTTCTGAAAAAATCCATTCCGGAACAATATCTCCAGTTCATCTTTATGCCGTACTTCTGTAAACAGATCGGCGACTGCTTCAATGGAAAGAGTATTATAGGGGCGCAGATTTACATTTTCCTGGATAACCGGAGTCTGTTCACGTTTATCAGATTCAGCTGCCGCCATCCTCTCTCTCTTCAGATTTGGCATTTACGGATAAATCCGGCTTCACACGCAGCTTCTTAACCCGGTTATTTTTTACGGAATGCACGGTGAGTTCGAGGTTTTTATAGGTCATGCGTTCACCTACATTGGGGATCCTTTCGGTAAGATGGTAAACCAGTCCGCCGAGGGTCTCAAATTCATCCTCATCTGTGGCAATTTCAGTTCCCAGAATTTCATCCAGATCATCCAGATCGATTTTTGCATCGAAGATGTATACCCCGTTTTTAAATTTGGTGAAGAGTTTTTCTTCCTGTTCGTCATGCTCATCACCCATGTCTCCCACGATCTCTTCCAGGATATCATCCAGAGTCACAATACCCTCCGTTCCGCCATATTCATCCACGACAATGGCTATGTGTGTTTTTTCCTGCTGAAAATCTCGCAGAAGATCATCCAGTTTCTTGGTAGCTGGAATAAATAGAGCTTTTCTGGCGATTGTTTTCCAATTGATGGGGCTGTCTACAAGATCTGTATTGATATAGGGTAAGATATCTTTTGAATAGATCACTCCCTGTATCGTGTCCAGATCATTGTCATACAGAGGCATTCTGGAAAGTCCTTTTTCCTGTATCAGATT
>JAWVZW010000381.1:0-2691 GCA_033721975.1 Balneolaceae bacterium | reverse complement strand
GAATCCATCATGCTCCTCAGAAAAATACCGCTGCGTGACAAAAAAGCTCATGAAGGCATTTGGCTGAAGGATGCCAGGGAGAGTTATGAGATCCGCGGAAAACGAATCGGGATCATCGGATACGGACACATCGGATCGCAGGTTTCCGTACTGGCCGAAAGCATGGGTCTGAAGGTCTCCTATTATGATATCCTTCCCAAGCTTCCCATGGGAAATGCCCGAAGGGTTGACTCTCTGGATGATCTGTTTGAAACCTGTGATATTATCACCCTTCACGTTCCGGCCACGCCCGATACCCATATGATGATCGGGAAGAAAGAGCTCGCCAAAATGAAGAACGGCAGTATTTTGCTGAACCTTTCCCGCGGTTCCGTGGTCGATATTCATGCCCTTAAAGAGTCTATCGAATCAGAGCACCTGGCAGGTGCAGCTATCGATGTTTACCCGGAAGAGCCGGAGTCAAATAATGAACCTTTCCGTTCCGAACTGCAACATCTGCCAAATGTGATCCTTACTCCCCATATTGGCGGATCCACCCTGGAAGCCCAGTTTAATATCGGTGTGGATGTATCAACCAAAATCATCAACCTGATTGATAACGGAACCACCGTAGGCTCACACTCGGTGCCTGAATTGAACCTGCCGACTCAGAAAAATGCTCACCGAATCCTTCATATCCACGAAAACAAGCCGGGCGTGCTGTCCGACATCAACCGTATCCTATCGGATATGGATATCAACATCCTGGGACAGTATCTCAAAACCAATGAGGAGATCGGTTACGTTGTTCTCGATATCGATAAGGAGTATGATGAGATGCTCATCGAAAAACTGAGCAGCGTAAAGTATACCATCCGCTCAAGGATACTCTATTAGGATTTGATCTCTTGCCGGGTTTATCTCGAAAGTCTGAAAGTAGTCCATACCTTACAGCTTCACTCTTCAATATCCGGTTCTTTCCTGTATTTATTGTAGAGATAGGAAGCCAGCAAAAGCAGCAGCCCTAGAATCACAAATACAACGGTTCTGGCTATGGCGTCCAGATCTGCCAGATCGTAGAAAAAGAGCTTCACAAGAGTGACCCCCAGAAGTACAATTGCGCCGATGCGAAGGTGTTTCTTGTCTGTCCATATTCCTAGGGCAATGGCAGCCAGCGCATAGACACCCCAAAGAATGCTCAAGCCAAGCCGGTAGGGCTGTTCAGCTTCGCTGATATCCATCCAGAGCATTAATTCATCGCTTAACACCCACAAGAGTACGATTGCTGCCAAACCATCAAAGGCCTGAGTCAGATTCGTCACTGAGAGTTCTTTGGTTCGATAACACATGCGGCCCGTCATGGCGATCATATAGCCCAGAAAAACAAAACTGATGTATCGAATACCGATATGGAACGGACCCGCTGAATAGCCTGGATTGCTCTCAGGGTTCAGGTAGCTGAAATGCAGATGATCAAGTGCATCCAGGCCGCCGAGCAGAAAAAATACGGATATAACGGAAGAAGCGATAAATAGCAGCACTGAGAATTCATGCTTCTTGATTCTATCGGTTAACAGCAAAATGGCGGTACCTGTAAACAACATGGCATAGGTGAAACCCCATACCGTCCTGAAATTCAGGAGATCTTCATTCCCAGAAATGAAAACGGCTCCGCCTTCCAGACCAGTTACCGATTTAGACGCTGCGTACAGATGATTAAAAAACCCGTTGATCTCCTGAAGAAATGCGGTAAAGAGTACACCGATAAACACGAGGCGTGTCAGCTGAACAATCAGTTTATTGAACTGCGGATTTTTATAGGGCCCTGCAGGCGGAGTTGATTGTTCACGACCTTTCCACACAATCCATCCCGTACAACCAATGAAAAAGATAGATGTGAAAAAGTGAATGTTGAAAAGGGGCAGAAAGCCTGACTCTGAAGCTTCTATGGCATAAAGTGAATAGGCGTTATCCCAGACGTTTAAGAGGCTGAGAAAAGCCAGTGCCAGTACGGGATGTGACATTCGCTCATAGAAGGCTGTTTGACTTTTTCGTCCAATTGTAAAAAGAAGGGCAGCTTCAGCACTCCACAATAAGGTTACCCAGCTGCCGTCGAGTTCCACCGGGATAGCCAGTGTAAAAAAGGTAATGGCAAGACCGGTTATCAGCCAAAGCAGTTTCCGGTCTGCAAAACCGGCGCGGTATACGATAATGGCTGCAGCACTATGTATCAGCGCATTTCCCGCTGTAAACAGGCCCGCCCAGGAAAAGTTCAGATCAGCCCCATCCATCATCACAAAACCAAAAGCGTAAAACAGAAACGCGTTGGCTAGAATCAGCCAGACGTCTCCTCTTTCAAATTCCCTCACCCGCAGCAGCTTGTACGAAAGTGCCGTCATATAAAAGATCAAAAAGAATATTAGTACATAGGTAATCGTGATCCCGAAATCCGTTTCAGCGGTGTAATCACCTCCGTACCACCAGCCGACAATGAGCCAGGTAAACAGAAATGCCGTGTAGGTCAGTTTTTTCCAGTATTTATAGAGAGTGGTCGCCAATACGCCTGTATTGATGATCACCATGTAGATAAAGAATGAGGCAAGCGATCCTTCGCCTCCCACCAGGAAGGGAACCGCATATGCGCCAACCAGGCCAATATGGGCAACCGGCTGCATATCCAATCGTATCGATACGGATACGGTGGCAATGGTT
>JAWVZW010000380.1:0-2695 GCA_033721975.1 Balneolaceae bacterium | reverse complement strand
GGGTAGATTTCGACTTTATGCTGGAAGGATATTATGACCGGGCCAAGCTGCTGGAACCGGCTACCTATACGGTGGCGGATGTCGAAGTGGCTTCGCTCTACAACCCGTTTTATCCGCATATCAGAGATATCCAGCCCAACGACGATAATCTGATAAACATAGAACAAAGCGACCTGCTGGCACTGAGTGCCGACCGGGCTTTTCTGTTGGACCAGTCAGGCTATCTTCAAAATATTAGCATTGGTGATCAGGTGTATCTGGGCAGACTCACATCGATAAACCTTAATCAAAGGGAAGCCACTTTTGTGTTGAATAAAGGTGGTATTATTGAGCGCATAACCATGAATGTAGACAGAAACGGTACCGATGAAGAATCAAATCAATAAAAATCATAGGCAAACTATGAAATATATTACCCTGTTGCTGACCCTGTTATTGGTTCAGTTCGGTTTCGGAGTGCATTTATCCCATGCCCAGGATGATATTCCGGTGAGAGAGTACACCAATCCCGATGAGATGGTTACCTTCGACCGGAATGCGGCTTTTTCCCGGGCTCTGGATGTATTTAATGAATTTTCGCAGGAGAATCTGGGCAAGATCATCGTCGACCGTTCCGGAGTTTCCGGCTCTATCGGTATATCCATTCCGGCCATGCACTGGCGAGAAGCTCTGGATTTGATTCTCAGCGTGAAGGAACGAAGACTGGTTGAACGCCCGGACTTCTTTGAAATCGTGGATCCCACCGTGATGGATCAGCCAACGGCTACCACCGGAGGAGGAGGACCGGCAGGCGAACCCGGGGAGGGGCCGCCTGCAACTACGGAGACCCGTGAAATACGAATAAACGCTATTTTCTTTGAAGGTAACAGACGGGCCCTCCGGGAGATCGGTGTGGACTGGTCTACGCTCTATGATGTACCCGCCACTCCTGATGTAAGAGATTTTGTGAATGAACAGGGAAATGAACAGATTCCCGAAACAGCGTTCACCAATCAGTTTGTAGCGGTCAACACCAAAGGAGCCTCAAACGTATCCCAGACGGTATTCAATGCGCTGGTCAATCTGGGTGAGATTGGGGAGAGCGGGATCGAGGTACAGGCGCTTTTGAGTGCTTTTGAAGCGGATAACCTCGGTGAAATTCTTGCTTCTCCCACCGTCAAGGTGATGGATGGCCAGCAGGGGCGGATCCAGGTGGGGCAGGACTTCTCCATTAAACAGCGTGATTTTGCCGGAAACGTGATCGATGAATTTTTCAGCGTTGGTACCATACTGGAAGTGACTCCGAGAGTGATCCAACAAGAGGACACCACCTTTATCCATCTCGAAATTAAGGCCGAGCGGTCCTCTGCTCAGCCGGATCCAGTAAGTACGATTGTCAATAAACAAACCGCGGAAACACAGTCGTTGCTGGTGGACGGGGAATCGACCGCCATCGCCGGACTGTACCGGACGGAACAGGCAGAAGTTCGAAGAGGTGTACCTATTTTGAAGGATTTACCGGCTTGGTTCTTTGGTTTGAAGTACCTGTTTGGCTTCAACTCTACCGATTACCAGATGCGTGAGCTAGTCATACTGATTCAGGCGGAAATGATTCCGAGTATTCAGGAGCGCTATGATAAAAAGCTGAAATCTAAATTCCAGGTGCTACGTGAGCATCGTGAAGATGTTAGGGCGGAGATCAAGGAGCATCAGCGACTGAGCAATCCGGAAGAGAACTATATGAATGAGCTGGGTATTGATGCACCTGAGGAAGAGGTAGCACGGCCCGATACGGCCCAGACCGAGGAGCCCGCAACAGAAATGGATGAATCCCAAGATGAAACTTCCGGGGCGGGCCAGACCGATGATCAGTCAGTCCAAAATGATGAAGACCAGCAGATCATGGATCCGGAAATGAAGAGTGGGCCGGTCGTATTGAACTTGGGAATGGGCGAACCCGAAACAGATAAGGACGAGGAGCAACAGCCTGATAAACCCGCCGATAAAACGAAAAAAAGCGAAGCATCTCCGGATGAAGAGCAAACTGTCCAGCAGGATACGACCAAGGCAGCCGTGTCTGACGAGGTAAGTGAAAATGAGAAAGAGTCATCTGACACTGAAGAGACCACTATGGATGCGAGCAGCTTCCGCTATTACGTGATCGGTGCTTCCTTCAAAGTCAAGGAAAATGCCGATGGTTTCAAGAATCAGTTGGATGATGAGGGTTTTGAACCGCTTATTTTGACAAAAACTGATTCCGATTTTTACATGGTGGCTTACAGGGGCTATAACACCCTGTCTGATGCCAAGGCTGGACTTAATGACATCAGGGAATACTACAACGAAAATGCCTGGCTGTATGTAAAGTGACCTATAACCCAGATGGATGAATCCAATAAGGGATGTCTGTCGCCAGGCATCCCTTATTTTTTATTCAGATCGGCCAGAAAACAGGGATAAACGGTCTAGTCTAAGGGTCACTTTCCCGGCTTTTCTGTGGTATGAAGCTATAAGACAGGTTTCAGCCGGTTGTGGATTTATCCAGACTGATGCTACATATCAGTTATAGATCGGATTGTTTCATCAATTCCACCGACACCTTCTTCAGATCAACGGAACTTGTGACCCCGGAGCTGAAGGTAAATCCATTTTCTACCAAGACATCTCTGCACAGTTTCATCGCCCTGGTCTTGATCTCGAGGAGGAATTGCTCCTG
>JAWVZW010000379.1:0-2709 GCA_033721975.1 Balneolaceae bacterium | reverse complement strand
ATTCCCAAACAACACAGGCGAGTACCACAAACTGCCAATAAGAAATGCTGATAGAGCTGATACAATCACAGCCCAGATATTTACCGCTGATCCCTCCATATCTCATCCTCCATTACTTGTTTATCAGAAAAAACCGGTTTCACTCCAATACGAAGATGTTAACCGGTTTTACTTACTCAAAAAAACGTAGTTATCGAATAGAAAGGAAAAAATCTCTTAAATAAAAGCACCCATAAAGATAGGGTTAGATCAGGTGCTTTTGAGGATGTGGCTCAGATTCAGTTTGTGGATAGGAATCAGGTACTTATTTGAAAAGACATCCTTTTGAATTCCCAGCAGACCTGTACCTCGGAAGTCTACCACGCAGTAATTATCCTCAGCTTTCACTACCTCACCGATACCGTAATATTCGGGTGACGGGCCATAATAGACCAGATCACCCAGCTGGATGCTGTTTACAGACCGTCTGTGAAACGGATAAATAACCGGCAAGAGGTCGAGCCTGTATGATAATCGTCGTTTTTTTGCTTCCATGATGCGCTAGCCGACAAATGTAATCTTTCGCTTTTCCGGGGCAATGGGGGTAATTTGTATGGTTATTGCGTCGTCGGGTAGTATTTCCCGAACCCTGGCAGGCCATTCAATGATGCAAACGCCGGTACCATATAAATATTCTTCTGTGCCAATTTCAAGTGCTTCTTCAATGTTTTCAATCCGGTAGAAATCAAAATGATAGACCGGAGGGGTTCCTTCGTACTCATTGATTATAGTGAATGTAGGAGAATTCACTATATCAGGATCCAGGCCGAATGCCTTGATAAACCCTTTAACAAAATGAGTTTTTCCGGCTCCCAGATCGCCCTCGAGCAAAACAACCTGTCCCGGTTTTACGGTCTTCCCAAACTCCTCTGCGATTCGCAGCGTTTCCTTTACGCTATGGCTTACGGCCTCTCTGTCCATATTCACTCTTTCTTCGCTCACAGTCTCGGCCTGAGCCTTGCCACAGGCAGAATCATCTCCTCCATGGAAGCTCCACCATGCTGAAATGTATCTCGATACCTGTTTTGAAATTTGTTGTAGTTATTGGGATAGACGAAAAAGTAGTCTTCCTTGGCAAATATATAGCTGTTGGCGGGGGCTTTTACCGGAAGCATATACTCCTCAGGCCGTCTTATGAAGATGGCTGCATTTTCTTCCGCCTTGAGATTCCTTCCGTATTTATAACGAAGATTGGTGGCCGCATCACGGTCGCCAAATACTTTGGTATCCCGCAGCGACCGTACTGATCCATGATCGCTGGTAACGATCACGGTAACTTCCTCTTTTGCCAGTTCCCGGAAGATGCGCAGCAGTGATGAATGCTGAAACCAGGTCTCCGTCAATGACCGGAATGCGGCTTCGTCGGGAGCCAGTTGCTTCAGAACTTCCGAATCGGAACGGCTGTGAACCAGTGTATCCACAAAGTTGTAGACAATGGCCGTGAAGGAAGATTGCGTGTAGTTCCTGATTTTGTCGGCTATTTTTCCACCCTGCTCCGGCTGAATGATTTTCTCATATTTTACCTGCGCCGGGATATGATGCCGTTTCATGTTTTTGATAACCAGCTCTTCTTCATGCCGGTTCAGAGATGTTTCATCCTGACCCATTTCCCAGAGCCTCGGATATTTTTGCTTAATCTCGAGTGGATAGAGGCCTGAAAAAATTGCGTTTCTTGAAAATGGGGTTGCCGTGGGGAGGATTGAATAGTAGAAATCGGTATTGATGGTAAAATAATCTGCCAGCAAGCGCTGAAAGAGGATCCACTGGTCATACCGCATACAGTCGATCAGTATCAAAACTACCGTTTCACCTTCTTTCAGCAGCGGAAAAACTTTCTTTCCCAACAGATCGGGACTTAACAAAGGCTTGTCATTTTCAGAATGCAGCCAGCCTTTGTACTCCTGCTGGATAAATCGCCCAAAAACCTGGTTGGCCTGCTGAAATTGATCGTGCAGTACCTGCTGCAGGGCTTCATCTCCTGCTTCCAGGTTCATCTCCCAGTGAGTCAGCTTTTTATAGATATCAATCCAGCCTTCCCAGTCGGTTTGTTCGCTGAACCGGGCTGACAGTTCATTAAAATTTCTCAGATACGATTGTGCAGCTTTCTCATTCTGGATTCGCTGTTTATCAAGAATACGCTTGGTTGTAAGAAGGATTTGATTCGGGTTCACCGGCTTAATCAGATAGTCGGAGATTTTATTCCCAATGGCGTCTTCCATGATCGATTCTTCCTCACTCTTGGTAATCATCACGACGGGAAGTGCCGATTCCATTCCCTGAATTTTTTCCAGGGTTGCAATTCCGTCCATCCCGGGCATCTGTTCATCCAGAAACACGATATCAAAAGACTCTTTTCGAATCAGTGATACAGCATCTTCCCCATTGGTCACAGGAGTCACCTGAAACCCTTTATTTTCAAGAAAGATGATATGGGCTTTCAGCTGATCAATTTCATCATCAGCCCAAAGAATTTTTGTTGACATCAGCGTGAAGTCGAATTGTGAATCTCCCTAAAATACAGAAGCTTTCGGCAGATGGAAATGCAAAGGCTTTCTTTTTTGACTTGGCAGAAAGCAGCTGAGTACTCATACAGAGTGCTGATTACCCCTCGCTTTCTTCATCATCGCTTTTATCCAGCGCGATAAAGGGCCTCAGGTCTGCCAGCCGTTT
>JAWVZW010000378.1:0-2730 GCA_033721975.1 Balneolaceae bacterium | reverse complement strand
TATCAAGGATCCCGAAATCGCCAAGAAAGTGGAAAATGTACCCATTATCGTGCGGCTGCAGGGCACCAATGCAGAGGAAGCCAAAGAGATCATCGACAACAGTGACCTGAATGTGATTTCAGCTGTACTTCTTAAAGAGGCCGCAGAAGAAGTATCGAAAGTTCTGGCAGCATAACCATAACCAATACTGAGTACTTTTTTAAGAAAGCCCCGGATTTCGGGGCTTTTTTTCTTTTCACTTTTCACTTCTGCCTTTTGCCCTCTTTAAAGGATCAGTTAATCAAAGAGAGTTTTTTCAATTGATACCGAATTCCACCGTAAAGCTTGAACCCCCATTACTTTCATAACGCAGCTCTCCCTCTACCTGCTTCGTGAGCACTTCAATCAGCGTCATTCCCAGTGACTGCTGCTTCTTCTCTTCAAAGTCCTCCGGTAGACCGATACCGTTATCCTGCACTGTAAGGCTGGCTTTTTGACCGTTTACCTTAAACTGCACGTTAATATGTCCCTCTTCCCTGCCTTCAAAAGCATATTTATAGCAGTTGTTGATCATCTCATTGCATATCAGCCCGATTGGAACGGCGCGCTTGATATTCACGGAGAGAGAATCCAGATTTCTTTCGATCTCAACATTTTTCTGTCCGGTATCGAACGTAAAGTGGATCATGTTCAGAAGGTCATCCAGATAGTCGGAAAGATCCACATCCGAAAACGTCTCATTTTCATACAGTTTCTCATGTACAAGAGCGATCGACTTAATCCGGTTCTGGATCTCATTAAAACTCTCTTCGGAGCCTGCATTAGGTGCCGTCTTTTGAAGTTCAACCAGGCTTGAAACGATAGACAGATTATTTTTCACCCTGTGATGGATCTCTGACAGCAGCGTCTCCTTCTCTTTCAGGGAAGCATCCAGGGCATCTATTTGCTCTTTGTCGCGTGAAATATCCCTCACGTTTCCGATAATAGCTATTGGTTTCCCTTCGGGCGATTTGAGCAAAGCACGACGATTATTGATCCAGATATACTCTCCGTTCTTCTTACGCACCCTGAATTGTATATCCGTCTTCAGTTTGTCCTCTGCTTGCGTCTCGCCGTAGGTGATAACATCCTCTCTCACCCTTTCCTGATCATCCGGATGAATCAGCCCCATCATCATGGCAATTCCGCCGCTTTTCAATTTTTGCACATCATAGCCTAATATGTGTTTCGCCGAAGGGGTCATGTACCGATACCTGCCTGTCTTTATATCTAGCTGGTAAATAATATCGCGTGAGTGATTCAGTACGTTGGCATACCGTTTTTTTGATTTGTCCAGTTTTCGGTTTTTTCGTGCCATCTGTACCAGGCGGACGGTCGTGTAGGTACCCGTTATGAGAAAAGCCAGAATCACTGCAATGACGTTGACCCAGTAAATCCGGGTGGTTGTCCATTGGGCTGATTCATGAATGGACGAAGCAAAACCCTCTTCGACTGCAGAGAGGGTTGCATCAATTTCATGTATGCGGCTGATATACCGTCTGCGCATTGAGTCGGTGAGATCGTCGGATGAGATAAGCTGAAAGAGTTCTTCACCGGTTTGGCTGAGGTATCCGATTACGACATCTCCTTCGATCCAGTAGTCAATAGCACGGCGAAACTGAGGAAAGGATGTATAATTTTCGTAGAACCAGATCAGATGGGGGATGTTCTCAGGCCGGTTTTCAGCCCTTAGAAAGCTGTTACGAACCAGGCTGTAATCCGGGGAGGATGCATTTAATTCCGTTCTGGCCATCCGGGCACCTTCAATAACTTCCAGGTGATTCAGATAGGCCTGATAGGTTTCGATATCTCCTGTTGAAGCATAGTTCACCAATGCCAGTGCAGCTTCCTTCTGTGCCTTGGTCCACTGCCCTTCACCGGCTGTGTATGCTCGCACACCGGAATGCAGACGGCTTCCAACATCATTGAGTACAAGTAATAAAACTGCCGCAATGATGAACAGAAGAATCAGCGCCAGCGTGTGCCCGCTACTCCTATCCTTCAATCGTATCATTTAGTTAGCCAACTTAAACAAAGCTATCTTTACCCCGCACGACAGTTACCTTTTCACGTCTCTCCGAACTGCCATGCCGTTAAATAACGTGCTGTGCACTCTTCTTGCCACAACAACGTGTTAAAGCTGACAATCAGCTCTTTTCTCTGTTAAATGAACGTTCACTTAGTCCCGATTGTCAGCTTATCAGGATCAATATAAAGTTAATTATATGCAAACCTAAAAAATGGTTGATGAAAATTTTCTCATACTTCGTAAGAAAATCATCAGTTTATGAGCCCTCAGAATACGATAGAACTCAATTTTTCCCTTAAATCACGCAGGGACGGATACGTTCCGTCATCGTTTACCCCAACATGCTGCCGATTGGTCAGGAGTTTGTACAATTTCCCTCCTCCGGAACCTGGAACTGCAACAAAATTGGTTCCTGTGAATCCTGTGTGACCCACAGCCCCTTCAGGCAACGAGCCTGCACTTGCATGCAAAACAGATGCTTCCATAACCCAGCCAAGACCATTATCAAATTCATCTGCAGTTGTAAAAAGCTGAATGGTTTCAGCTCCAAATAGCGCGGGTTCTGATTCTGTTACGGATTTTGCATGTAACACCGGCTGAAGCAGTTTCCAAATTTCTTCCGCTGTCGAAAAGAGTCCTGCATGCCCCGCCACTCCGCTGCTCACATACCAGGAATTTCCGTC
>JAWVZW010000377.1:0-2730 GCA_033721975.1 Balneolaceae bacterium | reverse complement strand
GCACTTCCATCATACCTCCGGGATGAGGGTCCAAAAACCCGGATGTCGGTTTCCCACGACAATATCTGGATATCCTATCTCTATGGGATTGAAGACCTGAAACGTCTAACCCGCACCGGAAGTACCACTATTTTTAAACTGAATGGGGAAGATTCTCCGTACAAAAACAGCAAACGCTTGTTTACCATGATGCAGATTCTTCCGATGGGTCAGCTTATCCAAGCGGGGAAAAAATACAATACTGCCGACTACACCGATTATTTAATACTGGTTCGTAATTCAGACTGGGCTGAACCGTTCGCAACCGGAAATAGTGAGTCTTCCCTGGTGTACCTTGATGACTCATTTGAAACAAAATAAATGACGCTACCGTAACTCTATGAATAAAAGTTCAAATAGGGCACTATATAGTTTTCTAAAAAAACAGTATAAATCCGTAGGGCATTTTATGAAAAATGTAATGTTAAGTACTCTCATCTTTCTTTTTGTTGTCACCTCTGCATCCGGACAGGACAGTCAACGACTTAAAACGATCACCATCGATTCGGAAATACTTGAGGAAGAGAGAACCATAAAAGTTTACCTGCCTGATCATTACTCAGAGGAGAGTGATTACCCGGTGATCTATATAACGGATGGCAGCAGTTCGAACTTCGGAGTAGCCAGTAACTTCATAGATGCACTCTCCGATCCCACGTACAATATTATTCCACCCTCCATCCTCGTGGGAATCGTTCATAATAATCGAAACAGGGATCTGAATGTTTTTGAAGAGCAGAGCGGAATAAAATTCAGAGAGCACCTTTTCAACGAAGCAGTTTCTTATATCGATTCCAACTACAGCACCTCCGGGTTTAACGCGATGATCGGACACTCTAACGGGGCTGAATACAACCAGCATTTGCTGATTGCAGAAAATAATCCGTTCAGGGGATTCATCAGTATGTCAACCAACTTTAATACAGATGTGAGGGACCGGCTTACGGAATTTTTCAAAACGTATGAGGACAAAAACCTGTACTACTTCATTGCCAACGGCTCCATGGATGAGCCCAGCAGAACCATGGCAGGAAATGATTTTGAAGCGTTGGTTGAAAAGACTACAAACAGGGATTTCATATTCAATAAAAAGACCTATGAGGCTAATCATCAGAATATTGTTCCACTCTCGATGATGGATGGACTCAGACACATTTTCAAAGACTATGCTAATCTGGACCTGTATCCTGACATCTACAGCTACGTTGATAACTATAAAGCAGATGCCAGGGAGATCTATGGGTTAGATGTTCATTACAGCTTCATGGATTTGCAATCGTACATCATGGATATACTCATGAATAAAAGAATTGATGAGTATGAATACCTGGTAGAGTTTATTACCAGGCATAATCTCGCACCGCATATGGGATGGCTCGATCCCGTAAACAGGGCAAATCAATATTTCTTTATGGAGGCATATCCTGAAACGATTGACTCCTACAAGAAGGGCCTGAACAATATTGAATCCGTTGAAGCGAGGGTTTTTGTTGCAAACATATGGAAGGCTATCCAGGCCTACGAAGCCGAAAACAGACAAGAAGATATAATGCCTTTTCTCTTAAAAAGCAGAGAGGTACTCTCGGATGATCACATGCTTGGATTGAATTACTACATTGCCAAATTTTCACTAGAGAACAATGTATCTGAAGAGATCGGTAAGCAGGCATTACAATACTGTAAAGATCATTACAGTGAGAACAGGATATTCTCTATGGAGGATTTGATAGCTCTGGAAAAAGAATAATCATTCTCCTTTTCAGGAAAAAAGTGTTCTTCTCAGAAAAAACACTCCCAGAATTCCGGGCTTCAAGTACTTGCTTCCTGGCTAACCTTAATGACTCAATACAAACAGAAACAAGAAAAAATAGTGCTTCCGTGATACGATGAAATTAAATTCAATAGAGTCACTGAATAGTTTTCAACATCAACAGAATAAATCCATTGGGCATATCATGAAAAATGTAGTCTCAAGTGCACTCGTCATCCTTTTTGCTGTATTCCCTGCATTCGCGCAGAACATTGAAGAGATCAAAGAACATGAGGCCAAGGTCGAAGAAGTCATTTTTGATTCAAAGGAGATGGGGCAAAAACGGCAAGTACTCATCCAGACCCCGATGAATTATAATGTAAGAGACTTTACGTACTACAATGTCATTTATGTATTTGATGCTCAAATGCGCCCGTTTTTTGACTATACATCCGGCATCGTAAATTTGATGGGTGCAGGTGACCGGGAATTTATCGTGGTGGGAATCAAAGCTACCTGGATCAAAGAGAAAATGTACGGGCGGAATCATGACCTGGTCCCATCCGACACAAGAATGAGACTCGGCCCCAAATCCGGGGGAAATGCGGAGGCCTTTTTGTCATTTGTCAAAAATGAAGTAATGCCCTACGTAGAATCCAACTACCGCACGATGCCTCATAATGTCGCCGTCGGTCATTCTCTGAGTGCATCCTTTCTCTTGTATACCATGATACATGAACCGGATCTGTTCAACAACTACATTGCCGTATCACCGAATCTTGCCTACGACGATCAACGCTTAGTCAGGGATCTGCGTAATTTTGATCCGGAACAATTCAGCAGTCCCACCTACCTCTATATGAGTCACGCCGATGAGCATAAGGCCTGGCCAGACTGGGAAAAGGCAAATAAGAATGCCTATGCCTTATTGAGAGACACCT
>JAWVZW010000376.1:0-2746 GCA_033721975.1 Balneolaceae bacterium | reverse complement strand
TGATCGCCGGAAAGTATGACAGACGGTAACAGAGTACTAAGAGTATGGCCGTTATTAAGTTTCTTTTGGAATTCGGAAGCAGCGTAATTTTTTTCAGCACCATTACCTTCTTTGCCGGCTCCGGTAATCGTAGATTTCGGAAATGGCTGGGTTTTTTCAGGAGATACCGAAAGATTTTCCTGAGTATTAGGATAGTGATTATTGCCCGTAAGTACGCGTTTTCTGGTTGCGTAGGCATTTTCCTTGGCTGATCGTGAAGCGTTTATTTTCTTCCCGAGATCACCGCTTTGGATATATTTTAAAAACCCACCTTTGGATTCGGATTCTGCAAACTCTTTCCAGGCTTTTTCGGCAATGTCACGGGTAAGATTCTCTATATAGTAAGAGCCGGCGGAAGGATCGGCTGTCTTGTTCAGATGGGATTCCTCTTTAAGGATATGATGCACATTGCCGGCTATCCGGGTTGAAAAATTGTCGGGCCGGCTGAAAGATGCATCATATGGATAAATGGTAAGGGAATCCGCGCCCCCTGTAGCGGCTGCCATGGCCTCTGTGGTTACGCGCAGCATATTATTATGAGGGTCACTTGCCGATTTGTTCTGCAACGTGGTTTCTGCGTGAATTTCAGCCGGTATGGATGTGTCTAGCCCGTATGCTTCAAGAAGATTTTTCCAGAGGAGCCGTAATGCTCTGAATTTTGCGATTTCGGGGAAATAAAGCGGCCCTGCAGAAACCCTGATCACGAAAGACCGGGCAGCAGTCTCCCGTTGATCTTGTGGAATGACCGATAAATATTCGCTGAGAATAGAGATGGCGATGGCTGCTTCCGATACAATTGTACATCCTGCCTTGTGATAAAAAAGTGCATCTGCAGCAAGATTCTCTGCCTGCCTGACCCGGGCTTGAAAATCCTCATCGGTTTCCCAGAGTTTTAGTCCAGAAGCAATCGATTCTGTTATGGGATCATAGAAAAAAACAGCACGCTGAAACGGCTGAGGGTGGTTTTTGACCATCGCTGAAAAGAGAGGCGATAATGTGCCTGTGTCAAAGTAGAGGGAGATCTTTTTTGTATCTGTGTTTTCGAAGAGGAGATCAAAAGATTCCTGATCGGTAATTTTCGAGCCGTATAGCTGAATAGTGTGTGAGCCGTCCTCGTCAGACCGGGATGATGTCAGTTTGGAGGTTATCTGAAATGCTCGTGAACCGCGTTGATAAGCGAGCTCAATGGTTTGCCGGATCTGAGAAGGCTCTTGATCAAAGACGGGTTCACAATGGGTCCAGCTTTTTGCGGAGAAAATGGGAGGGACGCGATTTGTGTCTTCCCTCATGTAAAACGGCAGAGGGGATATTCCCTCCAACGTATTCCATTTCAGTCTCTCCCGGTAATCAGCTCCCTTCAGATCGGATGTAATCAGTGCTTCCCATTCTTCACGGCTGACAGACGGAAATTCAGAAAAGAGTTTTTCTTCAGCTTCTTTATTCTTCACGGTTTCCCGAATTAATTTGAACAACTACAATAAAAATAGCGATGGCATCAAAACTTCCCTAACTTCAATGAAGTTCAAATAAGTATAAAAAAGCGCTGCCATTTCAATATATTTGAATCCGGCATGAAAAGTGTCCGGTAAAGATTTTTGGAATGCTCAGATGTCAGAATAAATTCTTTTCTCCGGTAAAGGGCATGTACATCTGTAAAAAATATAAGAATTGAAAAGGAACGATTATGATTGAAACAACGCAAACGATACCACCACTTACACAACTGACAGAAGACGAACAGATGCTCAAAGATGCAGCAGCTGATTTTGCCGAATCGTCCATAAAGCCCAAAGTTCATGAAATGGATGAGGCCGGTAAACTGGATCCGGATCTTGTGAAGGAGTTCTTTGAAATGGGACTCATGGGTATCGAAATACCGGAAAAATATCAGGGCGGCGGCGGATCGTTTATGATGAGTATTGTGGCTATTGAACAAATTTCACGGGTGGATGCATCGGTGGGCGTTTTCATGGATGTGCAGAATACCCTGGTTAACAATGCCTTCCTGAGATGGGGCAATGATGAAATTAAAGAGAAATATCTCCCCCAACTTGCTACAGAGAAGGTTGGAGCCTACTGTCTGTCCGAAGCCGGATCAGGGAGTGACGCCTTTGCTCTGAAATGTTCTGCCAGGAAGGATGGAGATCATTACGTTCTCAATGGCACAAAGCTATGGATAACCAATGCGAATGAGGCGGATATCTTCTTGGTATTTGCCAACGTAAATCCTGATGCAGGCTACAAAGGTATCACCGCATTTATCGTTGAGCGAGGCATGGAAGGCTTCTCCGTTTCCAAGAAAGAGAATAAGCTTGGCATCCGCGCCAGCTCAACTTGTGAATTGCTTCTGGAAGACGTCAAGGTGCCCGCCTCAAATGTTTTGGGAGAGGTTGGAAAAGGGTATAAAGTTGCTATTGAGACACTCAATGAAGGCCGAATCGGTATCGGTGCTCAAATGATTGGAATTGCCCAGGGAGCGTTGGACGCTTCTATCAGTTATACGAAGGAGCGTAAACAATTTGGAAAAGCTATTGCAGACTTTCAGGGTGTTCAGTTTCAGCTGGCCAAAATGGCAACAGAGTTGGAAATGGCCAGACTCCTCGTGTACAATGCAGCCAGGCTCAAAGAGGCAGGGCAGACGTTTTTGAAGGAAGCTGCCATGGCCAAGTACTACAGCGCCGAAGTAGCAGAAAATCTGAGCTCGATG
>JAWVZW010000375.1:0-2757 GCA_033721975.1 Balneolaceae bacterium | reverse complement strand
TGTCGGCTAAAGGTGATACGGAACGGGCTCCCGATGGCAAACGTGTTTTGAATATCTCCGCTCATACTGAAACGGACTTCTGGTTTAACCTGAACGGTAATTATGAGGAGACCAAGAAGAGCACTGAAGATCATGTGATCAGTCTTTTAAAGAAGAAACTGCCCGGTTTTGCCGATGCTGAGATCCATCTCTCATTTTCCGCAACCCCTGTGAGCTGGAACAACTGGATATACCGGAAAAAGGGAAGGGTAGGTGGCATTCCCCAGAGCATGACCCGTTCTCTCCTGGATTGGACGCCTAATCAAACCCCCTTTGAAGGATTGTATTTGTGCGGTGATACGGTGTATCCCGGACAGGGAATTCCGGGCGTAACTTTAAGCGGTTTTAACGTATATTATAGGGTTAAACGAAAAATCAACGATAGAGCATAAAGTCATTGAATTACAGCGATAACAACTATTCCCCCAATACACAGTTTTCCATCTTTCCGCCGGCGGTCAAGCATCTGATTATTATCAATGCATTGGCTTTTCTGGCACTGATGAATCCGATGTTTCAGGGATACTTGATGGAGTACGGTGCTCTCTGGCCAATCGGGTCGGGGCTCTTTCAGCCGTGGCAGCTGGTTACCTATATGTTTCTGCATGGCGGTTTTGGCCATATCTTTTTCAACCTGTTTGCACTGTGGATTTTTGGCCAGGGTATTGAGAATTATTGGGGAACCAAACGGTTTGCCACCTACTATTTTCTGACCGGAATTGGAGCCGCTCTGTTGCACATGTGGATTACGGGATCCGGATCTCCAACCATTGGTGCATCCGGGGCTGTATACGGGATCTTGCTTGCATTCGGGATGATGTTTCCTGACAGATATATCATGCTTCTGATTCCACCTGTACCCATCAAGGCCAAATACTTTGTAGCCATTTTCGGGGCAATTGAGCTCTTTTCCGGACTGATGAGACCCGAAAGCGGAATAGCTCACTTTGCCCATCTGGGTGGAATGGTGGTCGGTTTTGTATTGATAAAACTGTGGGGTTTGAAGAGTGAAAATCAGGGATATTATTAAATAGCTCATTCAGTTGATTATTTTATTGACTGAAAAATAGTCGCGGGGGCCGGTGCACCTGCCAGTAAGAGATCCAGAGAACAGAGAACAGAGATTAGAGATTAGAGAATAAAGACTATGTATCAGAACGAATCATTTGGAAGTGCAATCAAGCGCGGATTTATGTCGATGCCCGTCATCATCCGCAGCATTATTGCAGTTAATGTATGTGTTTTTGTATTTCAGGCACTGCTGGGCGGAGTGCAGATAAGCGGCACATCCCTGAACAATCTTATCGTCAGTTATCTGGGCTTTGATCCGAATCTGTTTACTGCCATCACGCAGCCGTGGAGGTTTGTAACCTACATGTTTCTGCACGGCAGCGGTTTTCACCTGTTATTCAATATGCTCTGGCTCTGGTGGATGGGCCGTGCCGTTGAAGAGGGACTGGGTCCGCGGACATTCTCTGTGATATACTTCGGAGCCGGGATCGGCGGCGCTTTCTTCCACATTGCCTTATCCTTTTTATACGGTACCAGCATTGTGATTGGAGCATCCGGTGCGGTATTTGGCATCATGGTTGCCTTTGCTTACATGTATCCGCGCGTACCGATTATGCTTCTCTTTCTGCCGCCTATTGAAGCCCGATTTGTGGTTGCGGGACTGATTGCCCTTGACGCTCTCTTTCTGGGTGCGGGTGATAGCGTAGCCAGGCTGGTGCATCTTGGAGGTGCGGGTATTGGTTACCTTCTGGTCAGAGCTCATTACCAGGGAACCGATTTGTCAAAATTTGTCCGGCCTATTGAACGGATTTGGAATCCTCAGATGTCGACCGGAAAAAGCAGCAGCAGAAAAAAATCATCCGGCCGCAAAAGAAACAGCAACATGTACTCAGTAAGTGATGTTGACATCGTAGAAGAGAAAAATGAATCGGAACTGGACGCCATTCTCGAAAAAATCTCCCGCGAAGGCTATGACGGCCTCACAGCGGAAGAGAAGAGGAAGTTGTTTGAGCTTAGTAAGAAGAACTGAGTTTTGCTATCACATTTACTCTTGAAAAAAGTGACTGAATTTTAGAATATAGCAAGCACCAAATCTCAAGCATCAAAATACAAAGAGAAAAATTAACTGCTTGCCGTATGACTGATGAGAAGAGAGTATATGACCTTGAAGAACGAACGTTTATTTTTGCCAGAGACTGCAGGATTTTGGTTCGAAAATTATCCAGAACACTCGAAAACGTTGAAGACTGTAAGCAGCTAGTAAAATCTTCGGGCTCAGTGAGCGCAAATTATATCGAAGCAAATGAATCGCTTAGTAAAAAGGACTTCAGATATCGAATCAAGATTTGCAGAAAAGAATCCAAAGAATCTAAACTTTGGTTAAGATTGCTGGCCGAAATGAACGAGAAAGAACAGAAAGATATTAAGACACTAGTTCAGGAAGCCGATGAATTGAAAAGAATCTTTTCGTCGATTCTTCATAAAAGTGAACCTGCTGCTTGATGCAGTTTGTTATTTGGTGCTTGATCCTTTGGAACTTCTATTAAATAAATTCATACTTAAAACATGCCCTCAATAGACCGCAGAAACTCCAACACTGTTTATGTAGGCGATATACCCGTCGGTGGGGATCATCCGATTGTTGTTCAGTCGATGACCAATACGGATACGGCCGATATTGATGAAACGGTTGACCAGATCGATCAT
>JAWVZW010000374.1:0-2770 GCA_033721975.1 Balneolaceae bacterium | reverse complement strand
CCGCTGAAGGAGTGCAGGGGCACGCTTGACGTAAATGTGGCGTGGCCCGACTCGGTAACATATACGGGATCAGTCAGACCCGGCAGCGTAAAAGCTGCTAAAAGGAATAAGTAAACAGCCAGTAAATAGTTTTTCATGCCAATCGGGTGACTATTGCGGATCTACCACAACAATGGTGGCATTCATGCCCGGATGTGGAACACAGAAATAGTTAAAGGTTCCATTTTCACTGAATGTGTACGAAAATGTACCGCCGGGAGAGATATTGCCGCTGTCGAACAGACCGTCATGAGTCCGGTTTGAACCGCTGGTTACCGTATGCACTTCATTGCTTTCGTTTTTCCAGGTAATGGTCGTTCCCCGCTCGATTTCTTTATTCGATGGGGTAAAGTCCCGGTTGACCATCCAGACCTCATTGGGTCCCGGCTCTGCAGTGCCATTTCCGTTTCCATTATCACCTGAATCATCAATGCCGGAGCTGGTACTGCTGCTGCAGCTGAAAAATAGAAATGAGAGAAACAGACCCGTTATCACAAGCAGTGAAACAGATCCCATATTCGAGGATAACTTGTTTAGAGAGATCATATCTGATTGATTGGTGTAAGTTGAAATTTGTTGAGTAAATACAACATGCCTTCAATCAGACAATACAGGGGATACAGGCAAAGGGTTGCCTGTGATTTTTTACCATTCCCTCTTTGACGAAATGATATCAGTAAAAGGTATAGGTATATTTAACCAGCAGCACGCGATTCTGGAAGGGGGGAAGCGTGGGTACCATTCTGTCTCGTTCAGTATTCATGGTTTCACTGAAAACGACCCAGAAATCGTGACCCTCACTGAAGTTATACCTGAAACGTGCATTGGTGCTGATCTGGCGTGAAAGAAGGCTATACTGGCTGAGCAGTTGAAGGGAGACTTTGATATTGAGTGCAGCCAGAGCCCGCATACGGAACACATTCAGATATTCGCTCTGGTTCCTGTCAGGAAAGTTGAGATAATTGAACTCAAATCCGCCGCTAAGCTCGAGGTGGCGTGACTGATTCCATGTTGGGCTTACAGACAAAGAATACCTGTAGCCGTCATAAAAAGTGAGTGCACTAGCCGAAAGGTTTGTCCGCAATCTGTTTGCATTGCTCATTCGATATCTCGCCTCGGCACCAAAGAAAGAGTATGTGCCCGGTTCTACAAAGGTGTCTTCACTGAAGAAGAGTGAACTTCTCAGATTCTCATGCCACCAGTTTGCCGTTAGTTGCACTTCGGTGTCATTTTTGAAGCTGAATTCCCAGGAGTTTTCAACCCGCATCGATTCAACGCTTCGATCTTCATTTCTAAGGGTTAGAAAGTACCTTAGGCCCGGATTTGTGATTCGAAGGGGAGAGCTGATGCCATGAAAATGCCCATAATTGAGCTGTACATTATAGAGGGTATAGTTGAATCTCGATTCAAAACCCATATCAGGGGTGTATCTTTCACCTGACCTCTTTACAGTAACATCATAGTAAAATCCACTGGACGTTCTTCTGTGAAGGTTCAGGCGGATATTTCCATTGGTTACGGGTGAAAAGGATTCAGAATATTGGCTGTCAAACGTAGCTGCATATTTCAGGTCAAGAAAATGATTTCCTGAATAGTTGAGCAGCAGATCCAGTCCGGTACCGATGTTGCTTTCTCCGTTTGCACCCAAACGCGAGGTGATAATGCCGCCTGCGTGTGATTCTTCTCCAATGTCCCTGCGTGTTCTGAATACGCCAAAGTTTTCGGAGGGCAGATTAATCGATGATTTTTTCTCCGTCTGCATATTCAGAAAACCCACTTCCCATTTTCCTATTCGTCCTGCAAGACGAGCTCCGCCATAAATCCGGACAGGCTGACCCTGGGCCAGTCCGATTCGCCGGCTGTAAAACAGTGTATTGTTTCCTCCCAGGTTGAAGTCGAAAATATCGGACCGTTCCTGAAAAAACTGCCTTTTTTCCGGGAAAAACAGTGGCTGACGGGATAGGTTAATCTGGGCTTCATCGGCTTCAACCTGTGCAAAATCGGTATTAAGAGTCAGGTCGAGGTTGAGATTTGCCGATACAGGATATTTAATATCCAGGCCTGCTTCCGTGGTGTAATCCGTGACTCTGTCGTACCGGGTTTCGGTGTCATTTAATCTGTATAACTGCTCACCGCCGCCTAACAGATAGGGTGTTATATAAATGGGTTTTTCGTAGTCGATACCCGTCATTCGCACTTTCTGTGCCTGTGACGGTTTTGTGAATCCACGTGACCATTCGGGAGCGATATCCGGGAAGGTGTGCCTTTCGGCTTGTCGTGCCATCCATCGATAGGTGATGAGCCCCATGATCACCTCATTGCTGTCCGGTTCCTTATCAAAACCAAGACTGGAAAATGGAATCCTCATTTCAACTTCCCAACCTAGGTCCGTGATACGGGCTGCTGCATCCCAGTAAGTTGTCCAGTTCCGGTTGATGGAATTCTCGCCCTCCGAATCCTTCGATACCAGCATATCAATTCGGTTACCCGTGGGTGTAACGAAAAACCATTTGGCGTTTTCGTTGTCGTTGAAGGAGTCGAGAATGATGGCAAACGTCTCATCGCCGCTGTAACTGTTTCGATAGAGGCTGTTGGCAACAATTTTATCCGGATCCGAATCGTGGAGGACCCCTGATATATAGACGAATTCATTATCATAACCCACCCTTATTTCTGTCACTTCCGACATCTCTCCGCGATGTATGGGCTGATACATGGTTACCGGCAGGGG
>JAWVZW010000373.1:0-2789 GCA_033721975.1 Balneolaceae bacterium | reverse complement strand
CCCACAAACGCGGACTTGAACTTCACGCGTGGTTTAATCCCTACCGTGCCGGGCATCCCACGGATAAATCCGAAATCTCCCCCGATCACATCAGCAAAATTCATCCGGATTGGGTACATGAATATGGAGATTATCTCTGGCTCGATCCCGGCATCCCGGAAGTTCGCCAGCATACAAAGAATGTTATTTTGGATGTCGTAGAACGGTATGATATCGACGGCGTACATTTCGATGACTATTTCTATCCCTATCCTTCCTATGCTGATGGAGACGACTTTCCGGACGATAATAGCTGGCAAAAAGCTAAAGAAAACGGAACCACTTTATCCCGGCATGACTGGCGCCGTAACAATGTGGATATGCTGATGAAAGAGCTCTCTGAGGAGATCGGTCAGATCAAACCGCATGTAAAGTTTGGAATCAGTCCGTTTGGAATTTGGCGGCCGGGCTATCCGGAACAGACTACCGGATTCGATGCCTATTCTGAACTCTATGCAGACGCTCGTCTATGGCTGGAAAAAGGATGGGTTGATTATTTTACACCGCAAATCTATTACCGGATTGACCAGGTTGCGCAGCCTTTTCCCATCATGCTGGATTGGTGGGCAGAACAGAACGACCACGACCGTCATATTTGGCCCGGTCTGTTCACCAGCCGCCTAAGGTCTGAATCTTCAGGATGGACTTCTAACGAAATTACTGGACAGGTGTATACAGCACGCAGTTTTCCGGATGTTACGGGTGCCGTTCATTTCAGCATGAAAGCATTTATGGAAAATCCTAATCAATTCAATCAGGTACTTGCCGCCGGTCCGCATGCTTATCCGTCACTTATACCGGCTTCTCCCTGGATGAACAATAATAAGCCCGGCATCCCGACGGTTTCCTATCTCGATTATAACACATACTGGTCGCTAAATCTGGAATCCAACAATGATGATGAAGTGCAGTGGTGGATTGTAAGAACGAAGTTTAACGGGAAATGGGAGATTGAATACTATCCTGCCAAACACCGCGAATTGGTGTTCTTTGGAGGAGAAGGAATGAAGCGTCCCTCTGAAATCATCGTTTCTGCTGTGAATCGGGTTGGAGTGGAGGGAGACCGAACCGAACCGATTCTTACATCTGCACTTGAATCCTCAAATAAAGATTCTCTCAAATCGCCCCAAAAACTTGTGAAGCGTGAAGATTGGTCAGAAAACGAACCTTTAGGTTACGATGCCAATGCCATCCGTAGAAACCTGTTGAAAAGTGATACTCTTCAGTTCCGCGATCTCACACTAATTTTTTCCGAAATGATAAAATCGATGCCGTATCCACGGCACATGCTCGGAATTTCAAAAGAGAATGGAAAGGTTGAAGATAGTACAGACGTTAGAAAAACAGTGGTTGTTGAGCTTTTTCGAAACGGGGTTTCAGAGGAAATTTCATTCGAACCGGGAGAGGCGTTGAATTGGTACGGATATCACATCGGACTCATTGATGGCAATTTCGATAACGGTATGGCTCAGTTTGAAATCGCAACGGTAAATTCCCTCCCCGTGGATCGGGTATCCGCGTTAAGTACCGGTCCGGCTGAGTACCGCCTCCGGGTTCCGCATACCATCAACAAAATTACGCTGCACCATTCGGGAAGTTCCGAACCGTTGAAGCCGGTGGATGATCCCAAGACTATTCTGAACGATCTGTCTGATTGGGGAGCGGCAGAGCGGAACTGGTGGGATGTTCCCTATCACTACCTCATAGACTTGGGCGGAAATATTTACGAAGGCCGAAATGCTGACTATGCCGGGGAGACCAATACAACTTACGATCCGCGAGGGCATCTGCTGATCAGTGTAATGGGCAATTACAACCAGCAGGAACCGACCAAAGCACAGCTTGATGCCATTGCAGAAATGATAGCTTACTCAATTCAGAAATACGATTTATCAGTGAATGATATTCACACGCATGGCGACTGGGCCGATACCTCCTGCCCTGGCGAACATCTTCAAAAATACCTGGACAACGGGACGATTCAGAAAATGGTGAGGGAGAAGCTCAGTCAATGATACTGCAAATCATCCATACCATTAGCCAGCCGATGAGTAATCTTATTGCAAATCACGCTCAAGTTATCTCACTCATCAGATGACTTCGATCAGTGAGCTTTGTCTTTCAGAAGCTCATCAATTGAACTTTTTAAATGAGAAAAGGTGATTGGCTTACCAAGATAGTCGTGATAGCCGATTTCCTTGGCTTTTTCTTTGTTTCGGGGATCAGTATTTCCAGTAATATAGATGACAGGGATTTTTTTCTCCTCTTGAATTTTACGATACGCTTCAATTCCATCTATTTCATCCTGTAGCATAATGTCCATGAGAATTAAATCGTAGGATTCATTTTTGGCTTTTTCAATGGCTGTGGCTCCCTTGGTGGCGGTTCCAAATTGTTCAAATCCCATTTTTTTAAGCATATGCTCCAACATGAGTTGCAGAACCAGCTCATCCTCTACAATCAAAATCCGATAGTCCGACATCATATCACTCGAAATAGTATTCCTGGCCCAAGAATCGCCAAATATCCCAGTATCTTCTTGAAATAACAGCATATGCAATGGTGTATTTACAAGTAATACACACATTACACCCTGTGACCCCTAAAAATATTTAAAATTTTTAATATTTGTTTGGTATATAAGATGGATTGAAAACAATTGCAATAGGTGAGACTGTAAAACTTACCACTTCCGAATGCTAAATAAGTGAATGCAGCCTCAATAACGTCTCTTCCCCGTCTTAAATACT
>JAWVZW010000372.1:0-2792 GCA_033721975.1 Balneolaceae bacterium | reverse complement strand
GGTGATGAGTCCTCTTCCCATCCCCGAGTCGGGATCCTGATCAGCGCTCGAATACATTTCGAAGGGATATTGGAAAAGCTTATTAATGCGCACATACGAAATGTTTATATTCAAAACCTTTCCTTTGACCTCCTCGAAATGGATTTGGGATTGGAATGTGTTTGGCCCCGGAGGTTTTTTTATACCAATCCATTTACCGCCGATTGAAATCGGCGGTTATTCTATCGCCACGCCTACGGCGTTTGGGTTTTGATTCAAGTTCTTCAATTCAACCAACCTGTAAAATCAATCTTGTATAGGTCACTGTGCATCATGATTGATAGCTGATCACATTTTTTCTCACCATCTATTTTACCCTGTGCCCTGATCTCCGGACCTTGAACCCGGCTACTCACACATCAAATTCAATCCCCTGTGCAAGGGGCAGCTCGTCGCTCCAGTTTATTGTATTGGTTTGACGCCGCATGTAGGCTTTCCAGGCATCAGAACCGGACTCTCGTCCTCCGCCGGTCTCTTTTTCACCCCCAAAAGCACCACCGATTTCCGCACCGCTGGTTCCAATATTAACATTGGCGATACCGCAATCGGAACCGGCATGACTCAGAAATCTTTCCGCTTCCCGCATGTTGAGCGTAAAGATGGATGAGCTTAAACCCTGGCGCACGCCGTTATGATATTCAATGGCTTCATCGAGCGTTTTATACTTGATCAGATAGAGAATGGGAGCAAATGTCTCATTCTGTACGATCTTATAATGATTTTCCACCTCGCATATCGCCGGCTTCACATAGTGGCCCTCCATATTCTCCAGCACATCTCCTCCGCAAAGTATGGATCCGCCCTCCTCTTTCACCTTCTTCAGCGCATTCTGCATATTTTGTACGGCATCATCGTCAATCAGCGGACCCACAAGTGTATCTGGATCCAGTGGATCACCGATTTTGATGCTTTCATAGATGCTCTGGAGACGCTTTTTAATCTCGTCATACACATCTTCATGAATAATCAGGCGTCGGGTACTGGTGCACCGCTGTCCGGCAGTTCCCACGGCCCCGAAAACAACCGCACGAATGGCCATTTCGAGGTCAGCATGTTTGCTGATGATAATTGCGTTATTTCCACCCAGCTCCAGGATGGTTTTGCCCAGGCGGGCTGCAACAGTCTGACCGACTGCACGCCCCATGGGTATGGAACCTGTGGCTGAAATCAGAGGTATTCTCTCATCGTTGGTCATCCATTCACCGGTATCACGCGTGCCTGTAATTAAACAAAAAATACCTTCAGGCAGATCATTTTCTTCTAAAACCTCAGCTATGATTTTTTGAACCGCAATGGCACAAAGCGGAGTTTTCTCGGATCCTTTCCAGATAACCGTATCCCCGCAGACAGCTGCTATCATGGCATTCCAGCTGTATACGGCTACCGGAAAGTTAAACGCGGAGATAATACCAACCGGCCCCAGCGGATGCCACTGCTCATACATTCTGTGTTTAGGGCGCTCCGAATGCATGGTGAGTCCATAAAGCTGACGCGACAACCCGACAGCAAAATCACAGATATCAATCATTTCCTGTACTTCACCCAGCCCTTCCTGGTAAATTTTTCCCATCTCATACGACACCAGCTTGCCCAGCGGCTCCTTATATTTGCGAAGCTTGAGCCCGATTTGACGGACAATTTCGCCTCTTTGCGGCGCGGGTACCATTCTCCAGGTTTCAAATGCTTCAACAGATGCTTTTACAATCTCATCGTACTGATCATGTGTTGTTTCAAAAACCCCTGCAATCTCGGATCCATCGACCGGCGTATGGCTGACTATTTCGGGAGCTTCTTCATTTTTCAGAAATTTTTGGCCGGTTGATGTTCCGGCATTCTCCCGTCGTATTCCAAGCTGTTTCAGAAAGTCTTTCATGAATTGGGTACCTTTTATATTGCTTAGTGGTAGATTCTTTAATCCGCTACCTTCAAATATAGAACCTCAGAATACGAAACCCAATCACTCTCTTTGCCTTTCACTGAATCATGATGATCAAACCGGCTTCCGCAAATCAAATCAAACGCTGGAAAAAGCTTGCGATGAGCAAATACCGCAAACGGGAGAACCGGTTCATAGCTGAAGGGCAGCGATGTGTTGAACAGATTCTTGATAATCAAATCATTCAGATTGAGGCCATCCTGCTCCTGGAAGGTTCCGGGGATGAAGCCCTGATAAGACAAACAGATATCCCCATTTTAAGTCTTTCAGAAAATGATTTTATCGATGTAACCGATACTCAAAATCCCCAAGGGATTGCTGCGGTCTGCATCACACCCGAAGAGTCTGATTCTGATACTTTTTCAAGAACCGAAGGTATCATCGTTGCACTGGATGCCATTCAGGATCCGGGTAATCTGGGAACCATCATTCGCACGGCATCCTGGTTTGGGGTGTCTGGCTTGCTTATTGGCGAAGGCACCGTAGATCCGTTTCATCCAAAGGTGGTTCGCAGTACAGCCGGATCCACGGGTACAATTCCCTATCTTAAGGGAAAACTATCCGAGGAAATAACCAATCTTGAATCGGCTGGCTTCAAATGCTCTCTGCTGGATGCTTCAACAGAATCCGTTCCCCTTAAAACATACAAGCCAGAGCCAAAAAGCATCCTGGTGGCAGGAAACGAGGCCAATGGCATTGATCAGAAACTCTTTAGTGACAACCGGACATCTATCCGGATCGACGGATCCGGGCAGAATGTGGAAAGCCTCAATGCTGCCATAGCCGTCAGCATTGCACTCTGGCATTTTTATAGTTG
>JAWVZW010000371.1:0-2793 GCA_033721975.1 Balneolaceae bacterium | reverse complement strand
TGATTCATCAGCGCCTGGATGTCTTTTCAGAATCGCATTCGATTATTTACCTGTCGTATTACCAAACGCTTTTTCCAGCTCTTTCTTGCGTTTGCGTGCAGCAATTTTACTCAAAAAGATAGCGAACTGATAAAGTATCAGCAGCGGAAAGGCGATCATCATCTGGGAAACAGGGTCCGGTGGGGTTAGAAATGCGGCTACAATCAGGATGGCAACAATGGCATGGCGCCTGTACTTGCGCATAATATCCGGGTCGAGAAGGCCCACCTTCGAGAGAAAATAGCTGATCACGGGAACCTGAAAAATAACCCCGCAGGCAAGTGTCCAGATCGCTACGGACGAAAAATATTCATTGATATCAAACTCATTACTTATAAAATCCGATATGACGAACTGCGTAAAGAACTGTACGGCAAAGGGTACAAGAATCAGGTATCCAAAAGCCACACCCAGCAAAAAGAAAAAGCTGATGAACAGGGAGTTCAGAAAGGTTTTTATTTTTTCACCCGACTCCAGTGCGGGCTCCACAAATGCCCAAAGCTGAAAAATAAACAGGGGGGAACCGATGATAATCCCGGTAATAATGAGCGTACCCCAATAGGTAAAGAACTGACCCGGAAGCCGTCTGGATATCAGGGAGAGTTCAACGGCCTCGATGGGCATGATTCGGTACATAAAAAAATCTGTGCCTGCTGGACCCAGAATCATCTCCTTGATGATAAAGTCACGAAAATAGAATGCGACCATGACTCCCACCAGTACTCCCAGGAGACCCTTCAGAATACGCCAGCGCAGCTCTTCCAGGTGGTCAAGGAAGGACATGTTCGCGGTAGGGTCCACCTTCGGGGGTTTTGCCTTGGGCAAAATGCGTCCCATGATTCCCCGTTTCGACTGTTCCGTATTATCGCTCATTGAAATAGATAGTTACCCTGGCGGCGTTTATGAATGAATTTGTCAATGAATCGTTTACGGGGTAGTTTCAAATTCATAGAGCGGGAATTGTTCACACATCTCTTTCACCTGCTTCTTGACTGATTGGATAACTTCTTCGTCTTCCGGTTTTTGCAGAACAGTATCGATCAGCCTGACCACTTCCTCAAATTCAGTCTCTCCAAAACCCCGGGTAGTCAAGGCTGGAGAACCAATCCGGATACCGGATGTTACGAACGGGCTTTCGGTATCAAAGGGGACCATATTTTTGTTGACGGTGATGCCTGCGCGGTCTAGAGACTCCTCAGCAATCTTACCGGTTAGTCCCTTGCTTCTCAGGTCAACCAGGATGAGATGATTATCAGTGCCGCCGCTCACCAAATTGTATCCAAGCTTCATAAACTCTTTTGCCATGGTTTTTGCGTTGGCTTTTACCTGTTTCTGATAGGAGACAAATTCTGGCTGAAGAGCTTCACCGAACGCTACGGCTTTGGCCGCTATCACGTGCATCAGCGGGCCTCCCTGGCTGCCGGGAAATACAGCTGAATCGAGCACTTCACTCCAGTTTTTGGTTCTACCCGATTTGCGGGCTACAACACCCAGTTTATTTTCACCATCTTTTCCTACCAGAATCATACCTCCGCGCGGACCACGAAGTGTTTTGTGGGTTGTGGTAGAAACCACATCACAGATCTGAACCGGATCATTTAACTCACCCGCTGCAATCAGTCCGGCTGTATGTGCCATATCCATCCATAAAAAGGCACCTACTTCGTCGGCAATATCCCTGAATGCCTGGTAGTCAAAGTCCCGGGTGTAGGCGCTGGCACCAATCGATATCATTTTTGGCTTCACTTTTTTAGCCTTTTCGCGCACCTTGTTCATGTCAATTCGCCCTGTCTCCTTATCCACTCCATAAAATTCAGGATGATAGATGATGCCGGAGAAATTTACGGGAGAGCCATGCGTGAGATGTCCGCCATGGGCCAAATCAAGCCCCAGGAGTGTATCACCGGGTTTCATAAAGGCAAGATAGATGGCGGAGTTTGCAGATGCCCCGGAGTGAGGCTGTACATTAACATAATCGGCGCCGAACAATTTTTTGGCACGTTCCCGGGCCAGATCCTCAGCATCGTCCACATATTCACATCCCCCGTAATACCGCTTGCCGGGATATCCCTCTGCATACTTATTTGTGAGAACGGATCCCATGGCGGCAATGGTTGCCCGGGATGCAAAGTTCTCGGATGCGATCAGCTCAAAATTCTCATTCTGACGCGTCCTTTCCTGTTTAATGATGTCAAATATCTGCGGGTCCTGCTCTTTTAATGATTTCATTATAATAATGGATGAATCTGAGTCGGTAATTAGTTTTCTGTCAGTGAATCGATCTTGTTGACGCGGCGCTCATGCCTGCCGCCTTCGAACTCTGTGTCGAACCAGGCTTTCAGAATGTCGCGGATCTGTTCCGGTTCGAGCTCCCGGCCCGGGAGACAAAGAATGTTTGCGTTATTATGCTGACGCGTGAGTCTTGCCACATCAGGGGAGTAAACGAGAGCCCCTCTCACATGGGGAAATTTGTTGGCCGTCATGCAAACGCCCTGTCCGCTGCCGCAAATCAGAATTCCGGATTTATGCTCTCCGGAGCTGATCTTTTTGGCAACCTGAACGGCATACTCGGGATAGTCGACGGAATCTTCTGAATGCGTTCCGAAATCGACTGGCATATGGCCCAGTTCCTCAAGGAATTTTTTGGTTAACTCTTTTGCCTTAAATCCGGCGTGATCGCTGGCGATGGGAATTATCATGGCGAACAGTTTTTGACGAAAAATTATGTACCCAAATATCTCGAAAAAAACAGTG
>JAWVZW010000370.1:0-2798 GCA_033721975.1 Balneolaceae bacterium | reverse complement strand
TAATCAGTTTAACGCATTGCTTGGTACCAACAATGAGTGGTCTATGGGGCAGCTGGTTCATATTTCCGATTTCACACTCCCGTTTAACCGCCACTATATCGGTGGCTATCTGTTCGTCAATTGGCTCCAGGAAACCTATGGCGACGATACGTTTAAAGAGGCAGTAAGAAAACATTATAAGTATCCTTTTCTGGGGTTCGGCATCACGCTTAGAAGCGTAACCGGTGAATGGCCCGGAGCACTGTACCGCGACTTCTCAAGAGATGTGAAGGCGGAAGAGCAGGAACGGCTCTCCATGCTGGAAAATGAAACAGCCAGTAGTGCTGCAGAAGTGCCTTTTGATGCAACCTGCAGAAGAATGTTAAGGCCGGACTGGCTCGACAACGTAACGGTCCTTTTTTATGCACGGTCCTGTAATCGCCCAACGGGATTCTATGAATATTCAACCCAAACGGGAGACATACAGCTCTTAAGGGAAGTTGTACTCACAGAAGATGCCGATTATTCTCTTTCTGCAGATCGATCCTCCGTGGTGTATTCACGTTATCATGCGGATGCTATCTATGACAGGATTTTTCGCGGCGATCTTCACAGGCTGGATACGGAATCCGGGCGTTCTGTTCGGGTGACGAAAGATTTGCGGCTTTTTTCACCTGCTTACGATGGCCGGAACCTGTACGCTGCCCATACCAATGCAAACAGACAAGTTCTGGTACAGGTAAATCCTCAGTCAGGGGATATTATGCGCGAATTCCCATCTGATTCCCTGGCATCCGTGATTGACATCTCCATTCAGCCCGGCAATCCTGATCGGCTGGCACTGATCGGACGAAAAAACGGAGTTCAGGCCATCTGGTTTTATCAGTCTAATACGGATGAGGTTCTCTTTTCAGGTGATCCTGACATCTCTTTTGAAAACGGATCAACCTATGACATCCGCTGGCATCCGGACGGTGACCGACTACTTTTTGTGAGTGATCACACGGGCACCATGAACGTCTATGAATATTCCGATGATTCCAGTGAGATCGTTCAGCTCACTCAAAGTCTCTACAATGCAATGGAACCCTCCTATTCACCTGATGGAAATACCATTGCCTATGTTTCCCAGGTCGAAAATGAACAGATTGTTCATACTCTTCAAAGAAAGGATGCGTACGATCTAACCTTGCCTGAACAACAGTCATCAACCATTTCCGAAGCCACCCGTCAGCTTCTCAACAGAAAATTGATGAACCGAGATGTGCTTCCGGATCAGTCATCATGGAGCACTTCGGAGTACCGTACAGGCCTTTCGTGGCTGGTTCCTCGCCTCTGGACTCCGGTTATTGAAGAAGAGGCCAATGAATACAGGTATGGCGTAAACCTGGAAGGTGTTGATCTGATGGGCTCCCGCTCCTATTCCCTTGAGGTAACCCAATATCTGAACCGGGCATGGTATGATCTCACTTACCGTCATAAGGCTTTTTATCCCGGTTATCAGCTGGAACTGTACAATCGCCCTTTCCTCACATCCTTTAACATTCAGCTCGAAGACCAGGTGGTTCAGCGGACATTCCTTCAGCAGTCAAGGGGTGCAGCACTGAAAATACCTTTTCGCGTTAGGCTGCAGAATAATGCACGGTTCACCTCACTGCTGATCGAACCGCAATATTTTCTTTCCCAGATTCGATTTCTAGACCCGCAATCTACCTATACGGCATATTCTGGATTTGGAACCCGCCACTCTATCGGTCTTCGCTCGGTATTAAGCTACAGACTCAGGCAGTTTACCCGTGACGTCCAGCCAAACAGCGGCTGGCTTATCTTTGCAGAGGCGCGTCATGGCCTGAATGACTCCGAGCTTCCTGTTCAAACGAATGAGTTCCGTGTCATCGCCAACCTGAGCGACAGGAGGGGTTTCAGGGGCGGTATTTCTACTTTTTTAGCTCCCCTTCAGCGCTGGAATCAATCCCTGAGACTAACGGCCCAGACAATCACACAGACAGATTTGCCTGTTTTCGACACAGCCTCTCTTTACACCGAATCGTTTGATTTCGATGCGCTCGGCGTTGCCAATAATGTCGGAATCTTCGATACCCGCTACACGATTCCAATTACCTATCCTGATGATGGAGGCGTGGTGCTTCCCGTGTATCTCTCAAATATCTACCTGGTCCTTTTCACACAGACCATTGCCGATTTGGATCAGCCCGATCTGATTGCCGGAAGCCGAACGGTATATGGCGCCGGAATAAGAAGCCGTTTCAGGCTTAGTAATATGGCTTTTGATGTTGGTGTTTCGCTCGGATGGGAAGCCACCCGCGATCGTTTCAGCTTTCAGGTAGGTTCATTTTAGCCGGCAGCACAGAATTTAAGACGTAGCGTATCAGATCGTCAGATTTTCTCAAAAACGGCCCTGAATCTTGGAACGTCATTTCGCTCCAGATAGTAGATCAGCTGATTGTCTTCCGGCTGCAGGGAAATCATCCATACATTGGAAGATGCAGCCGGTATCATTTCTGCCGTAACCTCATCAGCCGGAAAGTACTGGGTTAATGGTCCGCCGCTGTCATCGGCATAACCGCCATATCCATGATAATCCTCCTCACCAAGCTCATCATCCGTTCTCACTTCGCCCAGGTGATCATGAAAGAGGTGCAGTCCTTCTTCCCTTTTTTCCACTACCCAGGCGCCATGCCAGTAATCCCCGTCACGGATCAGATCCATCCTCACATGGGTATCACTGCATTCATTGATCTCAACCCTCAGTTCAGTTCCAACCAGCGGATGATCCTCTTCGGAAGCTTCGGGATAGG
>JAWVZW010000369.1:0-2802 GCA_033721975.1 Balneolaceae bacterium | reverse complement strand
TTACCTCCCACAGTATCAAAAGCGGCCTTCCATCTGGAGCTTAGCAGGGGTTTGTCGGCTACATCAGTTACCGCCGTTCGATCAATTATACCGGAAGCACCTATCTTTTTAAGGAAACGATCCTGTTCTGGTTTACCGGTAGCGGCAATAACCCGGTAGCCCAGGAGGTTGAGGAGTGCAATGGCAAAACTGCCTACGGCTCCCGTAGCACCGGTCACCAATACGTCTCCGTGGGTGTCCGGCATCATTCGGTCAATTTTTTCAACACCAAATGCAGCTGTAATTCCTGACGTACCGATCATCATACTCTCTTTTAACCGCAGACTCTCCGGCAGGTGTAGTACCCAATCTGCCGGTACGCGAATATACCGGCCGAATCCGCCCGGCGTGTTCATGCCCAGATCGTAACTGGTTACAATGACCTCGTCGCCTTCGCTGAATCGGGAGTCTCGGCTCTCCCTGACAATACCGGAGGCATCGATACCCGGCGTAAATGGATAGTTCCTGGTAATGGACCGGTTTCCGCTTGCAGAGAGTGCATCCTTGTAATTGAGCGAGGAATAATGAACTTCAATCAAAACGTCATGATCCGGAAGATCGGCGGTCTTCAGTTCTTTTACGGACTGAATAAACGACCCATCATCTTTCTGCTCGGCCACCAGTGCCTTGTAGGTTTCAGATATCATTCAGAGAATGTTTTCCTATTTGTTAGTGATGTCACTGTCAATGAAATCAGGAAAATAGTTTTTTAACCCATTTCAGTTTTTCCTCATCATAAGGCGGATATCTGACGTCAGGATCGGGCCAGGAGGGTTTTTTTAGTATCGACTGTTTGCGGCTAAAGGCATCAAAGGAGTGTTTACCGTGATAAGAACCCATCCCGCTGGACCCTACGCCGCCAAAAGGAAGATGCGGATTGCCCAGATGGCTGATGGTTTCATTCAGACATCCGCCTCCAAACGGAATACCGTTAAACACTTTTTCCTGTATAGTATCGGAGTTGGTAAAAAGATATAGAGCCAGCGGTGAGGGAAGAGAGCGTACAGATTCCACCATTTCATCCGGATCTGAATACGTGAGAACGGGCAGGAGAGGTCCAAATATTTCTTCCTCCATGATCGTATCAGACCAGTCTGCATCGATCAGTGTGGGTTCGATAAAAAGATGATCCTCATTTATCGTGCCTCCAAACAGCACCGACGATTCTTTCAGCAGATTTTCAAGCCGTTCAAAATGGCGTTTATTGATGATACGGGTATAATTTTCTCCGCACCGATAATCGTTTTCATAGAAAGATGACAGTACATCACGGCTATTTTCAATAAATGAATCTTTTAGGGACTCATGTATCAGTACGTAATCGGGGGCTACGCAGGTTTGGCCGGCGTTGATGGTTTTGCCCCACCATATTCTTCGTACGGCTACTTTCAGGTCTGCATCTTTATGAATGATGGCAGGACTTTTCCCTCCCAGTTCAAGAGAAACCGGAATGAGCTGTTCAGCTGCTGCCTTCATCACTATTTTTCCAACCCTGGAACTTCCTGTGAAGAAAATTTTGTCGAAAGGTTGCTTCAGAAGCTGCTGGGTATCCTCTGCGTCTCCCTCTACAACGGTGAAATGTTGATTCTGGAAATAGCGATCCACCAGATCTTTCAGAAGTGCGGATGTGTTTGCGGCCAGCTCCGACGGCTTGAGGATCACGGTATTTCCTGCGGAGAGAGCTCCTATAACGGGCATAAGCGACAGGTGCACGGGATAATTCCAGGCACCAATTACTAAGGCGGTGCCATAGGGCCGGTGGTGAATTTCACTTTTAGATGGAAAAACCGTGACATGCGTAGCCGCAGATTCCGGTTTCATCCATTTTTTAAGATGCTTGAGGTGAAAATCAATTTCCTGCAGCACGGTAAACACCTCGGTGATGTACGATTCCACATAGGGTTTTCCAAAATCGGCAGCGATTGCGTCGCAGAGCTCTTTTTCGTGCTTGCTCACCATTTTTCGGAGACGGTTCAGAAGTGAGATTCTGGTCTTTGAGGGGAGTGTGACACCTTTCCGGAATGCTGCTTTTTGTGTCTGTACAAGATCAGTCAGAGTCATAATCAAATTCTATTTCTTTCCTTTCTTCCCTCAAAGGTGTCCATGGAGTGATAAACGCCAAACACGCGTCCGGCAAGCCAATCAAACACTTTCTTTGGCAAAGCGGCTTTCAGAAACGGAGTAAAATGAACAATAAAAGGTGCCCGGATTTCGGTTTTTCCGGAAGCGATACCCTTGAGCATTTTATTGACAATCTGTTCTGTGGTCAGGATCGGGGTAAAAATCGGGGCCTTGACGCCGCTGAACATGCCTGTATTTACATAGCTGGGTATAACAGTGGTTACGCCGACACCCGTTTGCAGCTGCTCCATTTCCAGGCGCAGTGATTCAGACCATCCCAGTATAGCCCATTTACTGGATGCATATACGCTCATTTTAGGATTGCCGATATATCCGGATGCACTTCCCATATTTACAATCTGTCCGGAACCACGATCAACCATATCACTCAAAAATGCCTGTACCACCCACATACTTCCCAGTGTATTAATGCGAATAGTCTTCTCGATCTCATTCACCGTGAGTTCATGAAAGTATGAGCCGGTGACGATGGCTGCACAATTGACAATGATATCCGGTAATAACCCTTCTTTTTTCAGGTGCTCCGACTCCATCTGAATGCGGTCGGGATCTGAAATATCAACGGCAGCAACGATCACATTTTGTGCGCCTTCCTGTTTCAGCTCATTCCTGAAGGTATTC
>JAWVZW010000368.1:0-2813 GCA_033721975.1 Balneolaceae bacterium | reverse complement strand
TGAGCATGCAAAGTACCATCAGTAAACCGGGCAGAAGGAAAGGCGGAATCAAATCACCGGTCATATCTACCACATAGGCAGCCGTGCCCACGGCATCCGCTACTTCTTTGAGGGTGACTGCCAGTGCAAGGATGATGGCCCCGATGGTAACCCCTTTACACCCGTCAATAAATCCGTCGATAACGTTCTGCAGACGCATTCCTTTTGCCAGGGCTATTCCAAATCCAACTAAAACAGCCAACACAAAAGCTTCTGCGACCAGCAGCATAGAGTCTTCACCCATATCCATAATAAAATATGTAACCACATAAGGAATAATAGCCACACCCAGTAGGGTGCCGATGGGACCGAAAAAGTCGATGAGTCCGGGATTATAGCCGGCCGGAATTTTGCTTTGGGTCAGTTCGTCGGCAGCCATTGGGGTGGAACCTTTTCGATCCAATGCTCCGGTTGTGCGGGCTCTCTCCATGGCATTTCTCATCTTTTTCCCCGGCACCCATGGGAGAATTTCGACCGCAAAAGCCAATGTGATCAGAATGGCGAATATGGCGTAAAAGTTATAGGGCAGGGAAGCGAAAAAGAAATTGATCCCGTCCTGCGGGGTTTCAAAGATGGCTAGTGTTCCAATTACCAGTCCGCTCACATAGATGGGCCAGACGTTGAATGGAATCAGCGTTGCGGCGGGGGATGCCGTACTGTCCACCATATAGGAAAGTTCTTCGTGGGACACCTTGTGCTTGTCGGCAACAGGCCGAACGGTGGCTCCGGTCAGAACTGTACTGATGGTACCGCCCTGGTGAAAAATGAGGCCCATCATCCACGTAAAAAATTTGGCGGATCGCGGTCCGCGAACCATCAGGCTGCTGGCCCAGGATGCGAATCGTTCGGCACCTCCGGTTCTCGTCCAGATTCCGATAAGTCCTCCAAGCGCCCACAGATAGACCAGCAAAATCAGGGCAAAACTCTCCGTACCTATGGAGGGGATCAGATACGTCTGTACGATATTCAGTTCGCCCGCTATGACCCCGCCCAGGCAAATTCCGATGAAAAGTGCACTTACAACCTCACGGGTCCAGAATGCAAGAACAATGGCAACAAGAGGCGGCATGACAGACCAGAAACCAAAATGTTCTCCCTGCTGCGGGAAACTCCCAACGGTAGTGGCATGGTAGATTCCGGCAATGACAAGCGCGATGAATGCCCCGAAATAGATTTTGCGCCTCGTTTCAGGATCCTGCCATAGCAGCTTCGATCGTTCAAACTCTTTTTGCATAAAATATTTGGTCAGTGGTTTGTCTGAGCGCTGTTAAAATAAGAGATCATGGAGGAATTGTATCATTTCTTTTTTGATTGACAGATGATTGCAAAACGTAAAATGTTATGAGCCTTTAGGTGTCTTCTTTCTGATCAGACCCAATTTGATTAAGTTCACATACCATTTCATCAATCAAACTATTCCTATGAAACCGATTTTTACCATACTTCTCACTCTCTCGTTTCTATATTGTTCATCTGAACTTTTTGCACAGTCCCATGCAAGTACCGGGGCATCATCCGTTCCGGTTTATCAGCCGTTTCTGAAACAGCTGGCTGATGATGTGTCGGCCGATCGCCTGGAAACCGATATCCGAATACTGGCGGGTTTTGAAAACCGGCATACGCTTTCCGATACCACATCAGACACCCGCGGAATCGGAGCGGCACGACGCTGGATCAAAAGCGAGTTTGAAAAAATATCTGAAGAATGCGGAGGCTGCCTGGAAGTATTTTACGTAAGCGGCACCGTAGGAGGCGAGAACCGCATACCCGAGCCTGTAGAGATTGTTAACGTGGTGGCTGTACAGCGCGGTACGGCAGATCCAAACCGTGTGGTTATGATGACCGGGGATATTGACTCACGGGCTTCCGATGTGATGGATGCGGAAACCGATTCGCCGGGTGCCAACGATAATGCTTCCGGTATGGCCGGTACTATAGAGGCCGCCAGGGTTTTGTCGAAACATGAGTTTCCGGGCACGATCGTCTATGCGGGACTGTCCGGTGAGGAGCAGGGCCTTTTTGGAGGTCAGATCCTGGCCGACTACGCCCTGGAAAACGGATGGAGAATCAAGGCGGTGCTCAATAACGATATGATCGGTAATATTCAGGGTATTAACGGCATCATAAATAATACCACAGCAAGGGTTTTTTCGGAGGGTACGCGACCTACGGAAACGGAGCGTGAAGCACGCATCCGGCGCTTTACCGGAGGTGAGGTCGACTCTCCCTCCCGAAACCTTGCACGCTATATTCATGTAATGGGCGAGCAGTATATCGATAACCTGGATGTGATGATGATCTACCGGCTGGACCGTTTTGGCCGGGGCGGACACCATCGTCCGTTTAATGACGTGGGCCTGCCTGCAGTGCGGATTATGGAAACGAATGAGAACTATATCTGGCAGCATCAGGATATACGAACGGAAAATGGAATTGAGTACGGTGACGTCATTGAGCACGTTGACTTTGATTATGCCGCCAAGCTTACATCCCTGAATGTTGTGTCGCTTGCAGCAATGGCAAAAGCTCCGGCTCCTCCGTCAGGCGTAGAGATCAGGGGAGCTGTACGTCCCAGTACCACACTCAGCTGGGATCCTCTTGATCCGGAGCAAAATCCTCAGCTGGAAGGCTACAAGGTGTACTGGCGCCTGACCACATCTCCGGTCTGGACCTATGGACGTCCTACCGGCAACGTTACTGAATTCACTCTTGAGAATATTGTGATCGATAACTATTTCTTTGGCGTAGCCAGTGTATCTGAAGAGGGCTATGAG
>JAWVZW010000367.1:0-2814 GCA_033721975.1 Balneolaceae bacterium | reverse complement strand
CTTTGCATCCGCTACAATTTTGTGGTCTTTAAATTTTCTATAGAATTCTGTTTTTAGGAATTCGTCCCGGCTGTGTTCGAGTTCAAAACGGATGAAAAACTCCAGACTCTCCATTAGTTTATCCTCCAATCCATACTGCTTCAGTGTTTCATATTGCTCCACATAGCATTTCAATGACCTTGAAGCGTCCCCCTTTTCGATCTCAATCCGTTCGTCAAGAAACTGCCACATCTCTTCATCAGGCTCCGGACTATTGAAATCCGGATCAAAAAGCTGCCTGATCTCATCAATAATCTCCTCTTCTTTCTTTTTCTTGTTCTCCATACTACTTATACGCATTAAGTCGCCGAAATTTCAAAGGATTTAAAAAATTTTCACGATCAATCCCCTCTTGCATTCCAATAATGAACATAGAGATTGCAAATGACACCTTATGTCACGCTGTTCTCTTCTTGCTGTCACAATCCTGTTTTTCATGAATGATACACACCCTCCACGTATGAGAAGTGAAAAATGTGAACAAAAAAGGCCGGATTACTCCAGCCTTTTAATTCTTATCAATTAATATTGAGTTATCTACCTCATTCAAAAACCGCCGCTGCCCTGTTTATAATTGAGGGGCATGAGGTCGGCAACTTTTGTGTAAGACCAGTATCCATCCATGAATACCCGCAATGGGTCGGATATATATCCGGATTTATCTACAAAGACAGTCCTCCCCTCTATGAAGATACTTGTGCTTTGTGGCCCGGGACCCATCTCGCGGGCCCGATATCCATAACGCCAGTTCAAATAACGCTGATTTACCTCTTCTTTTGTGTAGGTTACATAGATATAATCATTAAACTGAAGTACATAGGTATCTTCGTTTACCGAATAGAATATAGAAGCAGGTGGAATCGGGTCTTCTCCTAAAAAACGCTGATCTTCCGTTCGCCTTTCCCTTCTTATTTCATAACCCGCCGCTGAGAGTGAGTCTCCAATGAGGCTGTCAATAAAGTGCTGAAAGGATCCGTAATAACTGACTTCCCGATTCTTTTCCCAATTTTTCATTTGCAATGAATCAGAAGGCTCCATTTCGCGAAAAAAGGTCGCTCCGGCTACTAAATTCTGTCCCCTTTTAAAATCCACTTCAAATGTATCCAGGTCATAGTCTATCTGATATCCCAGGGCCTGATTTTCAATCGTCAGAGGCTCATTTGACTCTGCAGTAAGAATTAATGCTTCAGCATCAAAAGAGAAATTCAGAGACTTCGAATTCAGAATTGTGCTGTATTCGGAGTTTTCTGTCGCACCCAAAAAGTTATTTTTGAATGCATAATAATTTCCCTCCCAAACACGGTCGTAGGTTACGGTTACACCCTCCATCTCAAACACTTCCTCCTGCATCTCAAACAGAAAGTCTGTCATAAGACTATCGGTGTCGAGAGTGGTCAGGATTGTCTTAAAGCCGACATATGAGACCGCGAGCTGATGAATTCCTTCTGGAATGCCCGAAAGCTGAAAACTTCCATCGGAGTCTGATGTTGTTCCGATTGTAGTTTGGGAAAGATAGATATTCACATTCGCCAGAGCTTCTCCTCTTTCGGCAGCAACTACCCTACCGCTAATGGAATAGCCCGATGATTGTGCTATGACTGGTTCAGGCAGAATTGCACCTGTCCCAATGAGTGCAAAGAATGCGAAAAATGACAGAGTTTTCATCCAAGAAGGATCTACGGAGGTTCAGATTAAATAATCTGAACCATCAGTTCGCCTCCTCCCAGCCTTCAAAATCCGTAATCAGCACTTCCGATGGTTCCCTTTCGGCTCTCAATCTTTCGGAAACCTCTTCAGCACCACGCAGGACTCTCAGCATGTTGAGTCCCGCAATCTTCTGAAGATCTTCCTCACTGTAGCCTCGTCTCAGCAGCTCCGCAAACAGATCCGGATATGTAGAGACATCCTCCAGACCGAGCGGCAGGGAAGAAACTCCGTCATAATCACCGCCAATACCGATATAATCCACTCCCACCAGATCCCGGATGTGATCAATATGATCAGCTACCTGCTCCAGGGTTGATTTGGGTGCCTCGTTCTCAGCTTCCCATTCGTCCATGGCTTCGCTGACTTTTTCCGGCTGACCCGGCCAGAGTGATTCCATTCTGGCTCTGTATCCGCTTCGTTCTGCATAGTATCTTCGCAATTCTTCCGAAGTAAAGGACTCCACAAAAGTGACCATAATTACACCGTCCTTCTCCGGAAGCATGCGAATGACGTCATCAGGTACATTGCGCGGATGGCCTGAAACGGCACGAGCATTGGAATGTGAGAACATAACCGGAGCCTCAGTCACGCGAAGAGCATCCTTCAGGGTCTCGGGTGTTACATGCGACAAATCCACCATCATACCCAGCCGGTTCATTTCACGAATTACTTCCTCACCAAAAAGTGTAAGTCCGCCGTGCTGCGGTTCGTCACCCGCTGCATCGGCCCAGTCGAGCGTGCGGCTGTGAGTAATGGTCATATAGCGTGCACCCAGCTTATAAAACATTCTCAGATTTGCCAGTGAGTTGTTGATGGAGTGTCCGCCTTCCATACCAATCATGGATGCAATTTTTCCATCCTCAAATATCCGTTCAACATCATCCGCAGTAAAAGCCATTTCAAAATGGTCAGGATATCGCTCACTAAGCCGATACACAAAATCGATCTGCTCCATCGTCTGTTTAACGGCCAGAGGTTCCGGAATCCCGGCGGGTACATAGACCGACCACCACTGGGCTCCTACCCTCCCATCAATGAGCCTTGGGATATCGGTATGCATGGGCCTTT
>JAWVZW010000366.1:0-2840 GCA_033721975.1 Balneolaceae bacterium | reverse complement strand
CGGCTGCCACAATGTTCTTGGCAATATGCCGTGAAGCATAAGCCGCACTGCGGTCTACTTTCGAAGGGTCCTTCCCGGAAAAAGCGCCCCCTCCGTGTCCGCCTCTTCCTCCATAAGTGTCCACAATAATCTTTCGGCCGGTCAGACCGGTATCGCCGTGAGGACCACCGATCACAAACTTGCCGGTGGGATTTACGTGAAAAATAGTCTTGGGATCCATCAGCTTCTCAGGAATGATCTCCGGAATCAAATGCTTCTTCAAGTCTTCCTTGATTTTGGATTGATCTACACCTTCATCGTGCTGGGTAGAAATAACGATCGTATCCACGCGCTTGGGCTTGCCGTTATCATCATACTCCACGGTTACCTGGCTTTTGCTGTCCGGAGCCAGGTACGGCATCAGGGTTGTGTTTTTACGAATATGCGCCAGCTCCCGTAGCAGGTCATGAGAATACTGAAGAGTCATGGGCATGAGCGTATCGGTTTCACGGCAGGCATACCCGAACATCATTCCCTGGTCCCCGGCGCCCATCTGCTTGCTTTCGCCCTCATCTACTCCCTGGGCAATATCTTCACTCTGCTGGTGAATGGTGGTCAGTACGCCGCAAGATTCCGAATCAAAACGATATGAATTCTTGGTGTACCCTATATCATGGATCACCTTTCGTGCAATCTCCTGAACATCCACATAGGCATTGGTGGTAACTTCACCTGATATAACCGCCAATCCGGTGGTAACCAGAGTTTCCACGGCCACACGTGAATCGGCATCCTGTTCAAGCATGGCATCCAGGATGGCATCGGATATTTGATCGGAAATTTTATCGGGATGTCCCTCAGATACGGACTCGGAAGTGAAAAGATGTTTCATGAAAAGTAAATGATTCGATTAAATAGTTTTGCGGCAAAGAAGCTAAGAAAAAAAGATCATAGTTAACACCAAAAACAGGCACACCTATGGCTTAAAAAGGTCAATCGAAAAATCCGGGAGCTTCCTGTTCGGGATCGATGCCCAGGTACTGAAATGCCTTTCGGGTAGCAATGCGACCTTTGGGAGTTCGCTGCAGAAAACCTTCTTTGATCAGGTAAGGTTCATAAACTTCTTCAATAGTACCTTTATCTTCTCCTACAGCCACGCCCAATGTGCCCAAGCCCACCGGCCCGCCTGAGTAGTTTTCAATGATCGCGCGAAGGATACGGATATCCATTTCATCGAAACCGTTTTGATCTACATCGAGGGCATTGAGTGCTTTGTCAGCAATGGCATCGGTAATGGTATCCATGTCTTCAACCTGTGCAAAATCACGAGTGCGGCGTAGCAGCTTGTTGACGATTCGAGGCGTGCCCCGGCTGCGGCGCGCTATCTCATGGGCGCCGGTTTCGGTAATCCCCATATTTAAAATAGCGGCTGTTCTCAGGGCTATCCGCTGAAGCAGTTCCACATCGTAGTAGTCAAGACGCATGTCAATACCGAAGCGGGCACGCAGGGGGGCCGTAAGCAGTCCCTTGCGGGTAGTGGCGCCAACGAGGGTGAAATGGTTGAGGTCAATCTGTATGCTTCGTGCGTTCGGACCGGAATCTATCACGATATCCAGCTTGTAATCTTCCATGGCTGAGTAGAGGTACTCTTCGATGACGGGATTAAGCCTATGTATTTCGTCTATGAAGATTACGTCTCCTTCATCAAGATTCGTCAGCATGCCGGCCAGGTCACCGGGTTTTTCGAGAACGGGTCCGGTGGTAGGCTTGATTTGCACGCCCATTTCATGGGCGATAATATAGGCAAGGGTAGTTTTCCCCAAACCCGGAGGTCCGGAAAGAATGACGTGATCCAGGGCTTCCCCTCGCTTTTTTGCCGCCTGAATGAATACGGACAGGTTTCTCAGCACCTTCTGCTGGCCTATAAACTCTTCAATGCTCTTTGGCCTTACTGTCTGCTCGAAAGCTTCGTCGTTATTGGAGGCGTCTAACAATGGGTTTTGCACGATAACTGCTGATAATGAGTAATAACAATCGTTGGGTCAAAAGTAACTCATTATTTTCAAACATTCGAAGCTCATTATAGGCAAAGTATCAGCAGCATCTAATATTCGGGATCGGAAATGCCCAGCTCTTCATTAAGCTTTTTCAGCAGTCTTTGTGCCGGGTTTTGATAGATGCCATTCATACGATAGGCACGGATAATGGCTTCTCGTCCTTCGGTAAGACGATTCAAGTGGACATAGGAATTTCCAAGATACCAATAGGCTTTCTCTTCCAGTATGCGATCATCCCGGACTTTTTGGATGGCATTATCAAAAGCGGTTGCGGCTTCCCGGTAATTTTCACGGTTGTACTGGATGATTCCCAGATTCAAATAGGCCATGGATACATTAGGAGCATTCCCATAATTCTCAATTACATTATTGTAGAAACCTAGCGCTTTTTCTACGTCGCCAGAGATCGCAGCTTTGAAGCCAAGATTCAGCAGGGAATCGATGGCTGTGATTTCCGTGTCCTGAGAACGCATTACCTCGGGGGAAGCAAAATGTTCAACGATGTTGATTTCTCCTTGCATCAGTTCCTGCAGACTTTTCTCCTGCTCACCCTGCATGAAAGAGATGGAAATTATCAGGATTGCCACCGACGCTGCCGCGGCGAGCCATTTCCAGGAAAAGGAAATAGCTTTTTGAGAACTGCTTCCGGAATTCACAGGCAGGGAGCCGTTGCGCTCAGTGGCATCCTGTTCTTCAATGATTCGCTTGATATACAGTTCTGTTTCCAGCAGCTCGATATAATCGGGCCGAAATAGTAACGCTTTCCACATATTTTCTGATTTTTCTTCAGAAAGGTGTCCTTTG
>JAWVZW010000365.1:0-2845 GCA_033721975.1 Balneolaceae bacterium | reverse complement strand
ATTCATTCAGAGTCTATGGTTGAAATACCTCCATCTCCGACTGTGGACCTTTTTGGGTTCGTCATTGACCAATCCGACTATATCGATGATCAGATCCGTAGAAATGAAAGCCTGTATATCATTCTGGATCGCTATGGTGTGTCACCACAGCAGATCTATGAGATACAGCAGCAGGCATCAGACAATATAGACTTTAACCGTTTAATTCCGGGACAAGACTACCGGATTTATGAAAAAGACGGGGAGCCCTATGCATTTGTATGGCAGCACAACCTCACCGAGTTTGTAACCATCCGCTGGGATGAAGAAAATGTATACGTAGATGAAGGACGGCTTCCGGTAACCTTCACAGAGGATCGCATTGCGGCAACCATCAACACCTCGTTATATGAAGCCGTAAGTGATATGAATGCTTCCCAGATGCTGGGTCAAAAGCTTTCGGAAATATTCGGATGGGAAGTCGACTTCTTTTCACTTCAATCAGGCGATCATTTTAAAGCGATTTATGATAATCGTTATGCCAATGGCGAATTTATCGGCATCGGAGACGTTAAGGCTGCAGAATTTCAGCACAAAGGTAACATACACCGTGCGTACTATTTTGATAACGGTGAGAGAAGAGGATATTTTGACAAAAACGGCAATAGTTTGCAAAAAGACCTTTTAAAAGCACCTTTTCGATACAGTCAGAGAATCAGCTCCTCATTTTCAAGAAACCGGTTTCACCCCATTTTGAAGCAGAATCGTCCTCATTTTGGAACCGATTACGCTGCTCCTACAGGTACACCGGTCATTGCCGTGGGTGACGGCGTTGTGATAGAGGCCAGGCGAAGGGGAGGCAATGGTAATATTGTTCAAATTCGCCACAACAGCACCTATACAACCGCCTATCTCCATCTCAATGGATTTGCCTCGGGAATTCGCAGCGGAGTTGAGGTTAAACAGGGTGATGTGATAGGGTATGTTGGGCAGACAGGACTTGCAACAGGGCCGCATCTCTGTTACCGAATGTATCAGAATGATCGTCCCGTCAATTCACAGCGTATCGAGCTCCCGGCTTCTGAGTCACTTGAGAAAGAGTACATGGGAGAATTCCTGGCAGCGGTTTATCGTATTGACATGATGCTGGATGAGATCAGCCTGTCAGAAGAACAGCCGCAAAATATTGCCATGCAATAAGAGTGCCCATCGAGTTTCTCTGGCCACTGTATGATAGGTTAAAAAGGTATCATTTGATGTTTCCTTTTCTTATTCAGTCAACCTATTCTATTCCAGATAGGTGATCTCCTCAAAAGAAAAGCTGCCAAATGAAATACCTGAAAGGGGTTAGTACCTGCCTATCCGGCGCTGAAAGAAACTGACCAGAGGCTGAATATACGACTCGTTTGTATAGACGTGCACCGTGTCCATCTTGTTCTTCAGAAAATACTCTTTCAGTTTCTCCTGGTCTGATCTCACTCTCTTTTTATAGCTTTCACGCACCGACTTACTGGATGTGTCAACCAGCTGCTGCTCATTGGTTTCAGCGTCCATAAGTGGAATTATTCCAACATCCGGAAGTTCTTCTTCAAGCCGGTCATGGACAACCAGGTTAACCAGGTCGTGTTTCTGGGACGTGATTTTGTGCTGCTTCTCAAAGTTTTGGTCCTCAAAATCGGAAGCCAGAACAATGATGGATCTTCGGTTGAGCAGACGGTTTACATAGCTGAGGGCATCACCAATTGAGGTTCGGGTCCCGCTGGGTTCTGTGGTGTAAAGCTCCCGAATGAGCCGGAGTACGTGAGTCCTGCCTTTTTTTGGCGGAACCACTTTTTCAATAGTATCTGTAAACAGTACCAAGCCGACCTTGTCATTATTTTTGATTGCACTGAAAGCCAGAACCGCGCAGATTTCAATGGACAACTCCATCTTGGTTTGTGACCGGCTGCCAAAAAAACCGCTGGGAGAGATATCCACGCAGAGCATGAGGGTTTGCTCACGCTCCTCCTCAAAAATCTTGATATAGGGAGTACCGTTTCTGGCGGTGACATTCCAATCAATCTGACGAATATCATCCCCAAACGTATATTCCCTTACTTCAGAAAACTCCATTCCTTGTCCCTTGAAAGCCGACTGATATTCGCCGCCAAATATGTTATTGACCAATCCTTTAGTGCGGATTTCAAGCTTTCGGATTTTTTTCAGGACCTCTTTAGAGATCATCTGGATGAATTTTAGAAATGATTATGTGAATTGAACGCTAAATGATAGCTGTTATTGACCAACCTTGGCAAGTTTATTTCCTGAATAGCTGAAACAGACAAATATCAGCCGGTATAGTTAACAGTAGCTTAACATTGAGATAACGATTTGATAAGCTTTATGTACGATTATCCGTCATCAATCAGAACAGCTATGATTATTGGCGGAGATTTTAACAACAAGTGCCGGAACCTGTTGCTCAGGGCAGCAGAACAGTCCGGCTTTCAATCCGGTGTGTCACTGAATGTTGAGGATTTGAATTCAAACCTGAACTACAGCCGCAAAGAGATAGCCGGATATCTGGAGTATCTGAAAGACCGCAATTTTATTCTTCTCTCATCTATTGGGGGACCTCTCTTGTACGGTCATATTGAATTAACGCGTAAAGGGATAGTAAAAGCAAAAGAATTGCTTTCAGATTAACCCGAATCAGATCTGGTTACCAATTTTATCTGCTTCATATATATCTCAAGGCGGTCTTTTTAATACCGATCTGCAGCCGGGTCCTTTCCAGATAGTGCTGATACTCAACCTCTTTTTTCAAACTCCTCTCCAAATCTTACATTAAAGTTTACTACCTTATTGCCGCATTTTCTCTACCTAT